>JAFDVT010000853.1 GCA_018268875.1 Acidobacteriota bacterium | reverse complement strand
ATGCCCACGGCGGAGTCGCGCCATCTTCCATGGCGGCACGATCCGTGTCGTTCAACCGCGAGTGGAAGCGCGCCAGGCCTTTCCATTGGATCGGCCGCAACGCGACGCCACCAGCATTCTGGTTAAAGTGCTCGAGCAACCACTCCTCGTCGCGCGACGTTTTGCGAGCCTCGTGGCACTTGCCGCAGTTGGCTTGCTTGAAGTACCCGATGGCTGCGACATCGTCGGCCGGCAAGGTCTGCCAGGCTTCCACCGGACGGTCCAACGCCTTGGCGAATTCGTTTTCGACCGGCGTGCTCTTGATCGCCGCCATCGTCAACCCGCCCCAGGCCAGGCCGGCCAGGCCCAACACCGCGAACGCCACTACACGCTTGCTGACGTTCACGACTTTGCTGCGGTCGATGAACGGCACCAGGAATAACGCCACAATCGCCAGATTCGGCAACACCACGGTGCCAAGGATTTCCAGCGGTCCTTCGAATACTTTCAGAATCTGGAACAGGAACAGGAAATACCATTCGGGACGCGGCGTGTACGTCGTATCCGTCGGATCCGCCATGCGGCCCAAGGGCACCGAAGCGGTGATCGCCAGGCCGACCAGAAGGCAGAACACGACGAAAATGGCAACCGTGTCTTTGTACACCTGCGACGGATAAAACTTCTTGGTCGCGGTCTCCATCGGCTCCGGCGCAACGCCATGCTTGCGCACCAGGTACAGATGGAAGATGATCATGATCGCCGTGAGCGGCGGCAAAATCAGCACGTGGGCCGCGTAAAAGCGCGAAAACGTCACCGCGCCGATCGTGCCTCCGTCGCTGCCCAGCAACCGTTGTACATAAGGACCCAGGACGGGCGCCTGCCCGGAAATCTGAACCGTCACCACCGAGCCCCAGTAGGCGCGGTTGTCCCACGGCAGCAGATAGCCGGTAAGGCCGTAGGCCAGCGTCAACAACAGCAGCACGACGCCCGCCATCCACGTGGCTTCGCGAGGCCGTTTGTACGCGCCCCACAAAAACACCTGGCACATGTGCAGCACCACGACCACGATCATGACGCTCGCGCCCCAGTGGTGCATGGACCGGATCACGGGCCCGCCCGTAAGCTCCGTCAGAATATATTTGAGGCTCGAATACGCCTCGCCCACTGTCGGCGCGTAGTTCAGCGCCAGCAGGATTCCCGTCACCACCTGAATGAGGAACGAAAACATCGCGACGCTGCCGAGCACATGTTTCCATCCGCTCGACGCCGGTACGTCTTCGTTCAGAAAGTGAGAGACTACGCCACCTAACCCGGTGCGTTCTTCCACCCAATCGAAAATCGCTTTCATATGGGTGCGCTACGCTTTCTTCACTTCGCCGAGCAGCAGGCGTCCATTCTCGATCTTGCAATCGAAGCGGTCCAGCGGCCGCGGCGCGGGTCCGGAAAGCACCGTTCCGTCCAGCGCGAACTCCGACACATGGCACGGGCAAAGAAAGTTCTTCTTGTCCGCCTCGTACCGGTACGCGCAGCCCAGATGGGTACAGCCAGGGGCTAGCGCGATCACCTCATTGTCGGCTTTCTTTACTACCCAGGCGCTTGTTTTTTCTTTGATGACGCGCCAGCCATCCACTCGCGTTCGCTCAAAAACGAACTCCTCAGCCTCGCCAGTCTTGAGCTTCGAGGCATCGCCCGCCTCGACCCATCCGCCTGACTTTTTGCCCTTGGCCGGCGTGAGCAGATACAGCCCGCCCAGTCCGGATAGCACCAGTCCGATCAATCCGCCGAAGACGTGAATCATCGTCTCGGAAAAGCTCCGTCGTGTCGTCATAGAACTTGAAAGATCTCCCTGAAGGCTACATTTTGGTATAGCCAGTATCTATCGAGGCCACCGTCAAGTCAACGTTGCCTGACGGCCATCTGGCCGCATAACGCGGCGATCTTGCGAACCGAATTTTCGGCGGCCGCGCGATCCGGACTTTCATCCGCATTGTTATAGCCTTCCATTTCGCCAATGCCCCCGTCCTGCACAACAATGCCGTCGCGCCGGGACAGGACAAACACGTTGTCATAGATCAGTCCGTATCGCGCCTCGGGTTGCGGAATCAGCCATGCGATCTGTCCTCTCACGGGTACAACGGATTCATCGCTCCACAAAGCGCGCGCGCCGTATCCGGTGCAGTCGATCAGCACGCGCTGCGGCAGCGAGGCGAGGTCGTTCGGCGTGCGGAATTCCGCATGCTCGATGCGTCCGCCTTCGATCAGAAAATCGTTCACCAGAACGCGGCTCAAGCTTGCGACATGAAAGGTCAGGTTCGACATGCGGCTCACGACCTTGGCCGGAAACGGATGCGTACCCGGGGCCAACCGCTCCACCTGCGGCAGGATGTCGTCGAGGCTCTGGTTGTACTTCGCGAACTCTAACTGTTGCGGTGACTGCTGAGATCGCTGGCCAGAAACGCCATTGGACACCATATAACTGTCCATCCACTCCACCGGGTCGCCCGCGACACCCAGATAGCTTTCGTACATCTTCCAGGATGTGCGCGCCATCCGGTCCCATAGTGCTGGAAAATTAGCAGGCGCGTGACCGGCAAGCGCGATGCGCGAATCCGGCGTCCACAAACCCGTGGCCCTCGCTGACCGGACGTCCGGCGGCCGCTCCTTGGCGTAGATCGTAACTTTCACTCCGGCACGTTGCGCCAGCAGCGCCGACGTCAGTCCTAGCGCGCCGCAGCCGATCACCCCGACCTCGCGAACTCCGCCGCCTTCCAGAGCCTTTTCCACCGCGAGGCTGCTGGAACCCCACGATAGCGACCATCCGCTGCCGCCGTGCCCGTAGTTGTGGACCACGCGTTTGTCGCCTACCGTTTCGACGTCCATCCTGGGACCCTGCGCACGGAACGGCCGCAGGCAAACCGTGATGCGAAACATCCGGTCCACTTGCGCGCGGATCGGCGCGAGCGGCGGAACAGCGGCAAGAGGCGCCGCCGGAACAATAGCGGCCGAAGGCTTGCGCGGCGCGCAGGCGGTAAAGACAGTGGCCCCGCCGCCGGCGAGAAAAGCTCGTCGATTCATCAGGCTCCTAGGTCGGTGAAGAGTCCGGCTCGTCGTGGGCCGGCACGGAAGGATTTCAAAAAAGGTAGCACTTTAGTACTAAAATTTTGACCCCGGATTCCGGATACCGGAGCAATCCCAGTTGAAGGAGATCCAAACCTCATGCGATTTGCAAAGCTCGCGTCACTATTGCTCGCCGCCACGGCCCTTGCGCCCGCGGCTACCATTACAGGCCCGTTCACTCACAACGGCGGGCTCGGCACCGTATCCGGCTCCGTGTCGGGCAACAACATTCAACTCATTGAATCCATCTCGGCATTCACGCCGAGTTTCGTTGTCGGCTACACGACCCCATTCGGACCGTCCACCAACTATACGGTCACCAAAACGGTGACCAACAACACCGGCTTCACCTGGGGTGACTTTCAAATTGCCACCGGCTGCGGATCGAACCAGACCGTTGCCTGCGGATCCAACATCGTAAATCTGAGTTCGCCCGCTGGCGCTTCCAGCTCCGCCGGAGGGACATTCAGCGCCCTCAACTCGTACATGTTCGGATGGACGGGGCTGAACGTAGCTCCTGGCCAGACCGTCACATTCACGTTCGACGTCACCACGTGCGCCAACTGTTCCGGCGGCTGGGCGCTCTCGCAAAGCGCCACCACCGGCGTTCCCGAACCGTCCACCACGGCCATCAGCGGGCTGGGATTGTCGCTGGTCGCGTTCAGCGCGTACCGCCGCCGTATGCGCTAAGAAAGACTTTCTTCCGAAGTCCTCCAACAAAATTCTTCGACGGGAGAAACCGGTCACTCCAAGACCGGCTTCTCCCGATTTTTGTCGACCGAAAAGAAAAACCGGAAGCCATATTGGCCTCCGGTCTTTGCTTTATCCATTCTGCGATCGCGTTATTGCTTGGTCAGCGTACCCGACAGGGTCAGCCGCGTATACTGCGCGTGGCCCCTGCTGTTGGACATCGGCAGCGGACGCATCACGCCAAACGCTACCGCGTCGCCGGGCTTCAGCTTCGCCTGCACCTTGCGAACGTCTTCGAGCGACCCGGTCGGAACCCGGTTGATCCAGACGATGACGTCGTTTTCCTGCAAGCCGATCTCCTCGGCGAACGAGTCCTGTTCCACTCGCGCCACCCGGATGCCGCGCTTGTCGGGCGTGTTCAGGCTTTCCTTCTCCTCGGCCGAAAGATCACGGATGCTGATGCCGAACCTCGCGGGCGTGCCTTCCGGCGACACCGGCTCGGCCTTGAACTGATCCTCCGCGGGACCGTTCAGCGCGGCCATGCCCTTTTCACGATCGCCGATCGTCAGCTTGTGATCCATGCGCTTGCCGTCGCGATCCACCGTGACGCTGGCTACCGTGCCAACCGGCAGGTCCGCCACGCGGTTCACCAGGTCGTTTCCGTCCTTCACCGGCTTGCCGTTCAGCAGGACGATGATGTCGTTCGGCTTGATGCCGGCCTTGTCCGCCGGACCGTCCTTTGAAACTTCTTCGACAAACACGCCGCTATCGACGCCCATCGCACGGAGCGTTTCCGGCTTCTGGCGGCGGTTCCACGTGATGCCGATGTAGCCGCGGGTAACACGGCCGTTCTGAATGATCTGGTTGTAGACCTTCACCGCCATGTTGCTGGGCAGCGCAAATCCGATACCTTCATAGCCGCCCGAACGCGTCGCGATCATCGTATTGACGCCGATCACTTCGCCGCGCGTGTTGAGCAGCGGACCACCCGAGTTGCCGGGGTTGATCGCCGCATCCGTCTGCATAAAGCTCTGGAACGCCTGCGCGCCATCCAGATCGCGGCCCAGCGCCGAGATGATGCCGGCCGTGACGCTCGCTTCCAGACCAAACGGAGAACCGATTGCCACCGACCAGTCGCCCACCTGGACGCCATCGGAGTTCGCGATCACAACAGGCGTCAGGTTCTTGGCGTCGATCTTCAAAACGGCGATATCCGTTTCCGAATCCGAACCAATCAGCTTGGCCTTGTGCCGCACCGGGTCGCCATGGATGACGACGTTGATCTTGTCCATCTTTTCGACGACATGGTTGTTGGTGATGATGTAGCCGTTGCGATCGACAATAAAGCCGGTGCCCGATTGCGACGCGCGGCGAGGCGCGCGCGGCATCTGCTGCTGGCCAAACGGCCCGCCCCGGAAGAAGTCGAACAGATTACCCGAATCGTCTTCCTCCTCGTCGTCGCTCGGACGCGGACGTACCCGCTGGCCTTGGCGATTCCGGTTGCCGTTATTGTTGTTGGAGGCCGATTCACGCGGCGAACCGGTTTCCGCCGTGATGTACACAACCGAAGGTTCCAGCTTCTTCGCCAAACGCGTGAAATCGTTGCCAATGGGCGCGACCGGCGGCACGACGAGGGGCGTGGCGTCCGGCGCCACAGCGGTTTTCGTGTCGGCGCTAACGCGCTGGTCGATCAGAGTTCCTATCAAAATTCCTGTTGCTAACGTGAACAGGAGAACAGTAAACGAGAGCAGCTTCTGCTGCTTAATCTTGTCTAGCAGTGACACAGGGGTTATAAACCTTTCCCTCGGTGGTTCCGGCTGGAAGGCCTTGCCACCATTATACGGCCGTACTTCGTGCGATACGGTTTCTCAGTTCGATGGATGCCGAGAGTGAACGTGTGGTTTCATCCTCTGTCAAAATTTGACAACGTTGAACGCACATTCCTTGGGTGGTGGTCCCCCAACCACACTCTCCTGCTCGAATGGACGAACCGTGACGAAAAAGGTAATCAGTGTAACCTGTATGTTTCTTTTTCCGAATGCGCGAACGCCTTGAACGTTACTTTGAGTTCCACCGCCTGGGCGCCACCTGGCGCACCGAAATCCTTGCCGGATGCACGACCTTCATCACTATGGCGTACATCATCTTCGTCAACCCCTCGATCCTGCGGGAAACCGGGATGCCGTTCGCCGCGGTGGTAGCGGCCACTTGTTTCTCCGCCGCCGCCGGCAGCATTCTCATGGGAGCCTTTGCCCGCTACCAGATCGCGCTCGCTCCCGGCATGGGCCTCAACGCGTACTTCACATATACCGTTTGCAAAGGAATGGGCATCCCCTGGCAAACCGCGCTCGGGGCCGTGTTCCTGTCCGGCGTTGTGTTCCTGGTGCTGACCTTCAGCGGCATCCGTCAACTGATCGTCGCGGCCATCCCGCGCGAACTCTACGCCGCGGTAGCAGCAGGCATCGGACTTTTCATCGCCTTCATCGGACTCCGCAACGCGGGCATCATCGTCGCGCATCCGGCAACCCTGGTTTCGCTGGGCGACCTCCGCAATCCGTCGACACTGCTCGCGATGTTCGGCCTGGTGCTCACGTCCGGTCTGCTGGCACTTGGCGTCCGCGCAGCGATGCTCATCGGCGTGCTGACGACGACAGCGCTCGGCGCGGCGGCCGGCCTCGTGCAGTGGAACCCGCAGTGGTATTCGATCGCCGACATCACCGCCACGGCGTTCCAGTTGGACATCCCCGGGGCGCTGCGCATCGGCTTCCTCGAAATCGTGTTCGTCTTCCTCTTTGTTGACCTGTTCGACAACGTTGGCACACTGGTGGCCGTGGGAACCAAGGCGGGTCTGTTCACGGGCGACACCCGGACGATCCCTCGCATGAACCGCATCCTGCTGAGCGACGCGGCGGCTACGGTCACCGGGTCGTTGGCCGGCACGTCGACCGTGGTGAGCTACATCGAAAGTGCGGCGGGCGTGGTAGCGGGCGGGCGCACCGGTGTCACGTCAATCGTCACCGGATTGCTGTTCTTGCTCGCTTTGTTCGTCGCGCCGCTGGTGGGCGCGATCCCCGCGGCAGCGACCGCCCCGGCGCTCGTGATCGTAGGCTCGCTGATGGCGACGCACGCGGCGGAAGTGGAGTGGGAGTACCCGGCGATCAGCATCCCGGCGTTCCTGACGATGATCCTGATTCCGCTGTCATTCAGCATCGCCAACGGCCTAGCGTTCGGGTTCACGGCGTTCGTGTTGATTCGTGTCTTATCCGGCCGCGCCCGCGAACTGAGTTGGATGACGTACCTGCTGGCCGCCCTGTTCCTGCTGCGTTTCGCGTATCTTGGAAACGGATGATGTATTTCGTTGGCGTCATCGCCGGTGTACTGCTGTTGGT
>JAFDVT010000852.1 GCA_018268875.1 Acidobacteriota bacterium | reverse complement strand
GGAGGACATGCCTCGCGAATACCAGCGTCAACTGGCGCTCGGCACGAAGTTCCACACGCCGTTGACCGACATCTCAAAGCTTGCGAACACCGCCGGGTTTTACTACGCCTACGTGGCCGGGCCGTCGGGTGAACTCATCGAGCTGAACACCGCGCGGCATCACAATTTCGGGCATCTGCATCTGTTCAGCGCCGACCCGGTGGCGGCGTGGACGTGGTACACGCAACGGTTGGGAATGCCCGCGCCCAAGCGCGAACCATCGCGGGAAAAGCGCTTTTACGAAGGTTTCCAGGTGGGTCCTTCGGCCTCGTTTACCAATGCCCGCGTGAACATCATCATCTATCCCGCCGAACGGCGCTATGTGTCGAACCGCGGCCGCGCGATCGGCGAGATTGGATTCCAGGTCGACGATCTGGAGGCGGTCCTGCGTGGCCACAAAGTACTTCGAAAACCCGCGCCATTTCGTGGCAGCAAGACGCTGCGTTCGGCCATCGTCGAAGGACCCGACCGGATCGCAATCGAATTAGTGGAAGCGAAGATCAAATGAACATTCAAGGCAAGCGCGCTGTCGTAACCGGGGGAGCCTCCGGCCTGGGCGGCGCATGTACGCGCATGATTATGGCAGCTGGTGGCGAAGTCGTCGCGGTGGACCTGAACGATGCCGCGGGTGCCGCCATCGCCGCTGAAACCGGATGTACGTACGTCAAAGCGGATGTGTCCGATGCGCAGCAGATGGAAAGCGTGTTCGCGCAGGCGGGCGATGTACGCATCCTTGTGAACTGCGCGGGCATCGTGCTGTCGCAAAGGGTGGTCGCGCGTGACAATTCGGCGGCTCCGCTGGCCGATTTCGACCGCGTCATCCGCGTGAACCTTGTGGGCACGTACAACAGCATTCGCCTTGCGGCGTCGTCGATGGCGAGGAGCGGCGAAGGCGGCGTAATCGTCAACACGGCCTCCATTGCGGCGTTTGACGGGCAAATCGGGCAGTCCGCCTACGCGGCGTCAAAGGGCGGCGTCGTAGGCATGACGTTGCCTTTGGCGCGCGACCTGGCCAAGATCGGCGTTCGAGTCATGACCGTTGCGCCCGGCTTGTTCGACACGCCGATGATGGCGTCATTGCCGGTCGAAGTGAAGCAGACGATGGCCGCTGGAGTTCCCAACCCGTCGCGCCTTGGCGACCCAGCCGAGTTCGCCGCTCTGGTGCGCCATATCATTGAAAACGACATGCTGAACGGCGAGGTGATTCGGCTCGACGGCGCCTTGCGAATGCCTCCCAAATGATGACGGCGCCGCCATGGTTGTTGCTGCTGGCCATCGCCGTGGGAATCGTCGGCGTGTGTTACGAATTCTGCGCGCCGGGATCGATCTGGCCGGGCGCGTTGGGCGGTCTGCTGGCGACGGTGGCGATCTATCGCGCGGTGGCGACCGGGTTCGACTTCCGCCAACCATGGACGCTGTGGATCGGGATTCCCACAGGTCTGATCATTTTTTTCCTCATTTCCACAGCGGTGCGAGGGGACCGCAACAAGCAGTTTTCGGACGACGATTCCTACGTCGATGAAGTTGGATTGGCCGTTACCGAAGTGCGCGAAAACCGCGGAACAGTGCGGGTTCGCGACAAAGTGTGGACGGCGACAAGCAGCGCGGTGATCTCGCCGGGGACGGAAATCGTGGTGCGCAGGAAGGGCGGCGAAGTCCTCGAGGTCCGGGCGAGGTAGAACATAACATGCAATTTGTGTTCTAGAATTGCATACAGGGTCCTGATGTCAAAGAGTGAAACCGGCGAATTCGAACTGGTACTGGGCAACAAACAGCTGCTCAGTGTCTTTTTTATTGTGGTGATTTTGTTGTGCGTGTTTTTCACGATGGGTTACATCGTGGGTCGCAACAGCTCGCCGCCCCCGCTGGAGGCGACCAATCGCAAGAACGCGGAACAGCCTGCCGCGAATCCGATCATCGTAGATTCGCCGACGGCGCCGCCTCCCTCGCAGATTCCCACAGCGACCGAGACTAAGCCATCGACGGAAACCAAGCCGACTCCGGTGACGACGCCGGAACCCGCGCCCGAGCCAGTCAAGGAACAGCCGAAGCCCGAGCCGGTGAAGGAAGCGCCGAAGGAAAAGGAAAAGAAGCAGGTGGAAGTTGCCGCCGCTCCGGCGCCTTCCTCGTCCATCCAGCACGGTTCGCACTATCTGCAGGTGCAGGCGTTGCCCGCCGATCAAGCGGCTCTGGTTGTGGAAGTGATGCGCAAGAAGGGCTTTGCGGCCACTACCGAAGTGGTTCCGAACAAGCCCGGCCTGACCCGCATTCTGGTGGGACCGGTGTCGCCGGGCGCCGCCGCCACGGACATGAAGCAGAAGTTGGACGCGGCCGGGTTCAAGGGTAAGCAAGCCATTCTGCGCAAGCTGTAATTTGCTGCCACAATAGCGGTTTGGATTCCTTAGTTCAGATTGAGCCGGCGCGCCCGAGGCTGCCGGAATGGCTGCGCGCGAAGTCCACGACACACTTCGAATCGGTTACCGAATTGAAGCGCGACCTGCGCCGGTTGAACCTGCATACGGTGTGCGAATCGGCGCGCTGTCCGAACATCCACGAATGCTTTCATCGGGGCGCTGCGACGTTCATGATTTTGGGCAACGTCTGCACGCGCGGATGCACGTTTTGTTCGGTGCCCAAAGGCTCGCCGGAAAAGCGCGAGTTTACGCTCGATGCCGACGAACCGGCCCATGTCGCGCGCATGGCTCGCGACATGAATCTGCGCTACGTCGTGATCACCAGCGTCAACCGCGATGATCTGGCCGACGGTGGTTCGCACCACTTCGCCGAGACCGTTCGCGAGGTTCGCAAAGCGTTGCCCGAGGCTCGCGTCGAGGTTCTGACGCCGGACTTCTGCGGCGATATGGATGCGGTGGGGCGAGTGCTCGACGCCGGACCGCATGTCTTCAATCACAATATGGAAACGGTTCCGCGCCTGTACCGGTGGATTCGTCCGCAGGCCGATTACCAGCAGTCGCTCGATGTGTTGCGATTCGCGAAAGGATACCGGCCGGATGTGTTGACCAAGTCGGGCGCGATGGTGGGGCTGGGAGAGTCGGTGGAGGAGATACAACGGTTGCTCGAGGATTTGCATGCGCATTCCGCCGATGTTGCGACGCTCGGCCAGTATCTGCAGCCGACTCGGCGCAATCGCCGCGTGCATGAATACGTGACGCCCGAACAGTTCGACGCCTATCGCGACTTCGGGTTGTCGATCGGGTTCAAGGCAGTCTTCAGCGGACCTTTCGTCCGCAGTTCCTACATGGCCGATCTTGTCAATGACCAAGCAACTGCTGCTTGCCTGTAGCAGCTCGCTACTGCTGATTCTGATCGCACCGCGGTGGAGCCTGGGATGGCTCGCTCCGTTTGCGATCCTGCCGTTATTGATGGCGGTCCGGGAACAGGCGGACTGGCGCAAACGCGCGCTGCTAGGCCTGGTGGCGGGCATCCCGTACTGGTTCGTCGTGTGCTTGTGGATCGAACATGTGCTTGCCTTCCACGGCGGGTTGCCGGAGTGGCTGGCTTGGATTTCGTTTGTGTTGTTCTGCTTCCTGAAGTCCCTGCACATGGCTGTATTTGCGGTGTTGGCGGGGCTGTTCAACCGGTGGCAGTGGTGGTACGCGCCGGCGGTCGCCGCGCTGTGGACCGGCATCGAACGCTCGCATGGGACCTTTGGATTCGCCTGGCTGGCGCTGGGCAACGCGGGGATCGACGCGGGTTGGCTGCTGGGAGTTCCCGCGCTGGTGGGCGTCTACGGACTGTCGTTCCTGTTCGCGCTGATCGCGGCGGCGATCGCCAGCCGCAAGTATGTCTATGCTGGAGCCGCGTTGCTGTGGCCGGTGATGGTTCTGCCGTCGGAACCCGCGCCTCCGAATCAAACCGCGTACCTCGTGCAACCGGCGATGCCGCAGGCAAGCGAATGGACTCGCGAACTGCTCGAACAGAAGCTCAAGGCCTTGAGCGACCTATCGTCGACAGACAAGTCCAACGCGCCGCTGCTGATCTGGCCGGAAATGCCGGGACCTTTGTATTTCGACGCCGACCCCGCGTTTCGCAACCTGACGATCGACCTCGCGCGGTTGTACCGGCGGAATTTCTTGTTTGGAACCGTGACGCGGGCGCCGTCCGGAGCACCGTACAACACGGCGATCCTGCTCAACCGCGATGGCGTCGAAACCGGGCGCTATAACAAGATGAATCTGGTGCCGTTCGGCGAATTTGTGCCCTCCGCCTTTGCCTGGGTGAACCGCATCACGCAAGAGGCCGGGGACTTTGCGCCCGGCGACAAGATCGGCGTGTTTCCCCTTGATTCCGCCAAGCTCGGCGTGTTCATCTGCTATGAATCCGCGTTTCCGGAATTTGTCCGGCAGTATTCGCGGGACGGCGCGCAGGTGTTCGCCAACATCTCGAACGACGGCTATTTTGGGCCCAGCCGCGCGCGAGAACAGCATCTTTCACTGGTACGGATGCGCGCGGTCGAAAACCGGCGATGGATTCTGCGCGCGACCAACAACGGCATCACAGCCGTGGTGGATCCGCTGGGCCGGGTGACGGATTCCATTCCCGAATATCAACATGCGGCCAAAGCGATGCGGTACGGCCTGCGTAGCGACGTGACGTTTTATGCGCGCCACGGCGATTGGTTCGCGTGGAGCTGCCTGGCCGCGGCCCTTGCCGCCGCGGCGGCTGCCGTTACAATGAAAACATCGAACGCACAACGAGGCCATTGACCGCTTGCTGGACTTTCTGAAAAAGCCCATACAATCGCTGCAGGATTTCGTCATCCTGGCGGGCAAAGCGGTTCGCAACGTCGTCCGCAAACCGCACTATTTCGACGACATCGCCATACAGGCCGATGTCATCGGCGTGGGCTCGCTCCCGATTGTGGTGTTGACCGGCTTTTTCAGCGGCGCGGTAATGGCGCTGCAGATGTCGAAGGCGTTGTCCCAGTACGGCGCCAGCGGACAAGTGGGGCAGATTGTTTCCATCACCCTGGTTCGTGAACTTGGGCCCGTGTTGACCGCGCTGCTGGTGTCGGGACGCAACGCCTCGGGCATCGCGTCAGAACTGGGCTCCATGAAGGTGACCGAACAGATCGACGCCATGCGCGCGCTGGGTACGGACCCGGTGCAGAAGCTGGTTACGCCGCGCCTGATCGCCACCTCCGCGATGTTGCCCATTCTCACCATTTTGTCCGACTTCATTGGGCTTTTCGGCGGATATCTGATGGCTTGCGTACTGCTGAAGCTCACCACGTCGACCCAATACTGGACCACGGCGTACCGCGCGCTGGACTTTCAGGACGTCGTGCAAGGGCTGGCCAAACCGTTTATCTTCGGCATCATCATCGCCCTGGTGGGGTGTTTTGAAGGGCTGCGAACTTCGGGCGGCACGCAGGGCGTCGGACGCGCGACCACAGCGGCTGTCGTGACCGCGTCGGTGTGGGTGTTTGTGATCGACCTCATCATCACGCAAATCTTCGTCAGCATGCCGGCCTGGTAAGAAAACGCGATGGCTTCCGCATCCACCGACGTTTTGCGATTCGACAATGTCACGGTAAGGTTCGACGAACAGCCGGTGGTGGATCGCGTCAGCTTTGTGTTGGGCGCGGGGGAAAGCCGCATCGTGCTGGGGGAAGCCGGCGCCGGCAAGACCGTGCTGTTGAAGACCGCGCTGGGACTGATCCGGCCGGACGCGGGACGTGTGTACCTGTTCGGCCGCGACATCACGGACCTCAAAGAGAAAGAATTGTTCGCGGTACGCCAGCAGGTGGGCATCCTGTTTCAAGAGGGCGCGCTGTTCGATTCGCAGACAGTCGAAGAAAACGTCGCATACCCGTTGCTGAATCAGGCCAAGCGATCGCTGTCGCGCGACGATATCGACGGCATCGAAAACAAGGTTCTGCGCGCGCTGGAATTCGTGGAACTGGGCCATACGCTGGAGAAGTTTCCGAGCGAGTTGTCGGGCGGTATGCGGCGCCGCGTGGGCATCGCGCGAGCCACGGTGACCGAGCCTCCGCTGGTGCTGTACGATTCGCCGACTGCGGGGCTGGACCCGATCACCGCCAACACGATCATGGCGCTGCTGGTGAAGGAACGCGACATCCGCAATACGTCCAGCATCGTGGTGACGCACCGGTATCAGGATGGACAGATCATGGCCAACTTCCGATCCGACGGCGCGGACGGCAAACTGGTACCCGACCCCGGGCGTACGGACACTGTTTTTATGGTGATGCGCGAGGGGCGGCTGATTTTCGAAGGATCACAAAAGGAACTGGAGGCTTCGCCCGACGCGTATGTCCGAAAGTTCGTGCGACGATAGGATCTAGAGGTCGATGGCGCTACAGAATAAGGGTTCCTGGGCAAGCCTGAAGGTGGGCATCACAGCGTTGGTGGCGATGGTGCTGCTGACGGTTTTGATCTTTCTGATTACGGGTCAGACAACGCTGTTTGAAGACAAGAGCGCGATCGTAACCTACCTGGACGATTCGGCCGCTCTCACCGAAGGCAGCGCCGTGCGCCTGAACGGCATTCTGGTGGGCAAAGTGGACAAGATTTCGCTGTCCGGGTCGAACGAACCGCGCCGCGTGGTGCGGATCGATCTGAAAGTCGGCGAAAAGTGGTTCCCGTCGATTCCGGTGGATTCGGTGGCCTCGCTCGGCGCCGAAAATCTGCTTGGCACCAAGTACATCAACATCAAAAAGGGCAGGTCGCCTCAGACGGTAAAAGCCGGCGCGGAACTGGCCAGTCTCGACACGCGCGAGTTCGAGGAGGTGGTGCAGCAGGGCTACTCGCTGCTCGGTTCGCTCCAGGGCATCCTCAAAAAAGTGGACGGCATCGTCGGCCAGGTGGAAGTCGGCAAAGGTTCGATCGGCAAGCTGCTGGTGGACGAGGAAATTTACAACAAGCTGCTATCGGTTGTGAACGAGGTGGACGGCCTGACGAAGGCCATCAACCGCGGCGAAGGTACCGTCGGCAAGCTGTTGCGCGATGAAAAGCTATACGGCGACATTCGCGGATCGCTGGGCAAGGTCGATACCCTGCTGGTGGGTCTGCAGGAAGGCCAGGGCACGGCCGGAAAGCTGCTGAAGGACCCGGCGCTTTACGACGACATGCGCGGCGCGATCAAAGACGTTCGCACCATTCTGGCGGGCATCGAACGCGGCGAAGGTTCGGCCGGCAAGCTGCTGAAGAGTCCGGAAATGCACGACAAAGTGGTGTCGACGATCGCCAGGCTGGATCTGATGCTTGATCGTTTGAACCAGGGCCAAGGAACGCTCGGCCAGTTGCTGGTGAACCCGCAGATGTACGACAACCTGAACGGCGCGACGCGCGAAATGCACGGGCTGATGAAGGACTTCCGGGCCAATCCCAAAAAATTCCTGCGGATTCAGTTGAAGCTGTTTTGAGGAAACTGTTAACCGTCAACGCGGATGACTTCGGCTTCACCCGCGACGTCAACGCCGGCATCGTCGAAGCCCACCGCAAAGGCATCCTTACGGCCACAACGCTGATGGCCAATGGCGACGCATTCAACGACGCCGCGGGCCTCGCGCATACGACGCCGACTTTGGATGTCGGCTGTCACCTGGTGCTGGTCGGCGGAACTTCGCTGGTATCGGACGAGCCGCTTCCGGACACGGTGGCGGCGCTGATCAAGGCGATCGTGATGCGGAAGATCAATCCGTATCTGGAAATGAAGCTGCAGGTGAAGAAGATCCTGGGCGCGGGGCTGAAGCCTCTGCATCTGGACACGCACAAGCATACGCACCTGTTTCCCGCGGTGCTGCACGCGGTGGCTAAGATCAGCGAGGAATACCAGATTCCGTTCGTGCGGCGGCCTTTCGATTTTCCGATGCGTCCCGGCAAGGTTCCGGTGTCGAAGCAGTTGGTGAGCAAGTCCTTCCAGATCGTGCGAGGCAAGTTCGAACATTCGCTGCAGAAGCACGGCTGCAAGAGCACGGATTACTTCGCGGGGTTCGCGATCACGGGCGCCTACACGGCGACCGATGTGGTGGAACTGATCGCAAGTCTGCCGGAAGGCTCGACGGAGTTCATGTGCCATCCAGGGCATTGCACCGAAGAGTTGCAAGGCCAGAAGACAAGGCTGAAAGAGAGTCGCGCGCAGGAACTGGCGGCATTAGTCGCGCCCGAGGTTCGAGAGGCGCTGACAGCCAACGGCGTGCAACTGGCGCGGTACGCGCAACTGCTTTAACGGCGCTTCTGACACTGCGGACACAGGTGTGTGCCTCGTTGC
>JAFDVT010000851.1 GCA_018268875.1 Acidobacteriota bacterium | reverse complement strand
GTACGTGCTGCCCGCGACCTTGATCGCCGTATGCGCGCCGCGCGGCGCAATGCGGGACGAGACAATGGCAGGCTCGCTGTGCAACCGCGCCAGCAGCGCCGAATCGAAGTTTGCCAGCATCTTGTGACGTAACGTCCACGCGCTCGACCCCGCCCATTCCGCGCCATTCATCCACGCATCGGGCTCGCCGAGGTTCACGATCTTGTGCACCTCCAGAACCTCGCTCAAATCGCAGCGATCCTTGCCGCACCCGCTCCGCGCGCACAGTTCCGCACTCAGGAACGACGCGTGTTTGTCGCGCGAAATCCAGACGTCCACGCCGCTGTCGCCGGACTTTGCCACCGCGTTGCTGACGTCGCAAAGCGTGTCTTCATGCGCGCTCGCAAACCAGTGCGTCGCCTGCCAACCATCCTCGGCGCGAATCACGCGGACTGCTACTGATTCCGCATCCAGCGCGTGGCTGGTTGCCGAACCGCCACAGTCCTGCGCCCACAGGTGATAGTAGTGAATCTCAACGCCACCGGGCGCTGGCGACACCTGCCCGTAGATGGTCCCGTTGCGAGCTTTCCACTTCGGTTCGGGCAGTCCGGCCACGAATTCCGATGGCACACCGTCGCAATCTCCCGTCGCCACATGGAACCGCGGCGCGAACTGTTCCAGCAGCTTTTGCTCGAGAACATCGTCCAGCCCGTCCCCGTCCGTGTCATGGTCGACATCGGCCGCGAACGCGCTGGCAATCAGAAAAAGCGCAAGAAATTTGGACAATCGACCCATTTTACGCTACCCTGAGACTTCATCTTGGTAGAGGCGCGGAAGCCCTTGCGCGATCCAGCAGTACACCGCCAGAGTTAGCGGGGATCGTGGCGAGGGGAGAATCGAAGATTCCGCCGAAGTCAGCGAACAGAAACTCTGTCTGTTCCTGATTGGGGGACCTGCTTCATCGCAGTCCACTGTCAACCGAAGTGCTCCAAGAATACGAGGAGCACAACGGCTGGAGCGCTATCGGGACCATCGGCGAAAACGCCGTGCCCTCCTGGTCTGCCTCCACACTCCATCAAGACGTTTGCTGGCCGTTATGAACGTCTTCGAACTCACCAGAAAGCTGGTGGACATCGAGTCCATCACACCGAATGAAAAGGCCGTCGGCGACTTTGTCTTCGACTATCTGCAGCCCATGGTTTCGCAATATGGCGGCAGGATCGAGAAGATCGAGGTTGAACCCAACCGCAACAATATCTTCGCGTGGTGGGGCGATGCGCCGGCCGTCACGCTGTCTACGCATCTCGACACCGTGCCTCCGTTTTTTGCTTCGAAGGAAGACGACGAGTTCATCTGGGGACGCGGCGCGTGCGACGTCAAAGACATCATCGCTTCGATGATTCATGCCGCCCAGCAGTTGCTTGCGGAAGGTGTTCGGAACTTCGGCGTACTTTTCGTCGTTGGCGAGGAACGCAACTCCGCCGGTGCCTATCACGCGGGCCGGCATCCGCGCGGTTCGAAGTACATCATCAACGGCGAACCTACGTCGAACAAGCTTGCGCTGGGCTCCAAAGGCGCTCTGCGCTACGAAATCAGTGCCTCCGGACGCATGGCGCATTCCGCCTATCCGGAACTTGGCGACTCCGCGATCCTCAAGCTCCTGGATGTCCTCCAGCAGATCCGTGGCATCGCGTTGCCCACGCATGAAAAGCTCGGTCCTTCGACGCTGAACATCGGTACGCTGGCCGGCGGACGCGCTCCCAACGTCATTTCGGATCACGCCAAAGCGGAACTCTTCTTCCGCCTGGTCGATGACGGCAACGCGACCGCGGCCGCGATGCAAGCCCTTGCGACGCCTGGCATCGAGATCAAAGAGGTGCTGCGAATCCCCGCTGTACATTTGGGTTCGCTGCCGGGCTTTGACACTTGCGTCGTTGCCTACACCACTGACATCCCCGCTTTCGGAACCGCCTGGGGACAGCCGTTCCTGCTCGGTCCCGGCACTATCCACGTCGCGCATACCAGCGAAGAACGAATCTCAAAGAAGGAATTGTACGAGTCGATCAGCCTCTACGCGGGGCTGGTCAGAACGCTGCTAAGAAGTTAACACTGCCATGAAAACACCAGTCGGAATACTGGGCGCCACCGGAATGGTGGGCCAGCACTTCATCAAGTTCTTGATCGATCACCCGTGGTTTGAGGTGACTTGGGTCGGCGCGAGCGACCGCTCGGCCGGAAAGCTGTATAAAGACGCCACCAGTTGGCGGCTTGACGGCGTCACTCCGGCCAACATCGCCAACCTCACCGTCGATGAGTGCAAACCTTCGCCTACCGCGCCGAAGCTGATGTTTTCCGCCACCGACGCATCGGTCGCCACCGAGATCGAACGCGCCTTTGCCACCGCGGGCCACGTCGTCGTGTCCAACTCGCGCAACCATCGCATGGACGCCGACGTACCGCTGCTGGTGCCCGAAATCAACGCCGATCACCTCGGCCTGCTGCCCTTGCAGCGCAAGAACCGCGGCTGGTCCGGCGCCATCGCCACCAACCCCAACTGCTCTACGATCGCTCTGACCATGGCGCTCGGCCCGCTCAAGCAGTTCGGTATCACGCGCGTCGTGGTTACCACGATGCAAGCGGTTTCCGGCGCCGGCTATCCGGGCGTCGCGTCGATGGACATCCTCGGCAACGTCGTCCCCTACATTGGCGGCGAAGAGGAAAAGATGCAGCAGGAAACGCAGAAGATCCTGGGCGATTTCACGGGCGCCGAGGTCAAGGTCCTCGATGCCAAGGTCAGCGCGTCGTGCAATCGCGTGCCTTCGGTGGACGGCCATCTGGTCTCCGTCTCGGTGGAACTGGCGAAGAAGCCGTCGCGCGAGGAAGTTCTTGCGGCCATCAACGCCTACCGCGGCGAACCGCAAAAGAAGAACCTGCCCAGCGCTCCCAAAGTCCCCGTGCAGTACATGGATGCGCCCGACCGTCCGCAACCCCGTCGCGACGCCGAACGCGAAAACGGGATGGCGTGCTTTGTCGGCCGTCTTCGCGAATGCCCGGTGCTGGACTGGAAGTTCACCTGCCTCGCGCACAACACGATCCGTGGAGCGGCGGGCGCGGCTGTGCTCAACGCCGAACTGATGAAGGTGGAAGGACTGCTCGACTAAATCATGATCGTCATGAAGTTCGGCGGCACGTCGGTTGAGTCCGCGGCCGCCATCGCACGCGTCGCCGG
>JAFDVT010000850.1 GCA_018268875.1 Acidobacteriota bacterium | reverse complement strand
GACTGGTAACGCACCTGAATCAGCGGAGCGGCCCCACCCAACTGCACAGCCAGGTCCTCGATCGGCGCATCGCTGGACGGCCAGATCTCCTCCATGGCAGGACGCACCCGGTCCAGAATCTCCTGCTGCATCTCAAGCAGCGATCGCGGCTTGGGCGGCGCCGGGGCAACCGGCACGGATGCCGCCGTGTGCGCCAGGCGCTCCATCAACTGCGCCAGGTCGCTCTTGCTCGCCACCGTGTCCACCGTCAGTTCCACGTGGCGGCCCGTTCGCCGCAGCAGATTCGTCTTCGCCTGTTCTAATTTCGCCGGGGCGATCGGCACGGTCGACAACAACCGGACCACCACCTCGTCGTTCGGCAGCAGTACCTGCTGTGACACCAGCGCATCCCCAGGGACGAGCTTCCGCAACTCATCCTGCACCGCCGTACGAGCCACCGCCTCGGTGGCCACTTGCTGGAACGCGCGGCGCAACGGCACCGACACAGCCGCCAACAGGATAAGAACCATCAGCACGCGCCAACGCAACGCCCCCGCCGACGCAAACATCTTCGTTGCCGGACCGTGTGACAGGAAGCGCAACAATTGCTCGTCCCGCCGCGCGGACATCATCACGTGCTCCAGGTCCTTCGAACTCATCCCGATCAGAAAGAACACCAGAAACGCGCTCGATACGATGGCCACCAGGTTGGTGACAAACAGCAAGCCCGCCCCACCGACGATCCCCAGTTCTCCGGGACTGCCCATCCCGAATCCCATCGTGCAAAGCGGCGGCATCAGGGCGACTGCAATGGCCACACCGGGCAATGCCGTCGTTCCTCCGCCGGCTCCCAAGCAGACCGCTACCGACCCCGCGAGCCCAGACAGCAATGCGATGCCGAGGTCCAGCAGATTCGGCTTCGTCCTGGCGAGAATCTCACCGGTCACCGTGTGGAACGGAAGCAGCCAAACCAGAAACCAGGAAATCGCGACCGCGGCCGCGATGCTCACCGCGAGATTCAGCACCGCTTTGATCCCCAGAAAAACATCGCCCACCGCCAGCGCAAGCCCGGTCGCCATAATCGGACCCATGAGCGGCGAAATCAACATCGCGCCGATGATCACAGCGGGACTGTTCTGAACCAGCCCGAACGTCGCGATTCCCGCTGCAAACAGGATCTCCAGCCAGTACTTCAAGCTCCCGATCTCCGCCATCGCGAAAATCTGACGATAGATCTGCGGCTTGGCTCCGCTCGGGATTCGTAACCAGGTTTGCAGTGGCCAATCGGCCGTCTGGGAACGTTGCGCTTCTCCAACCATACGTAGTTCACATTATGAGGGTTCGCCACGAGTCCGCGCACGCGGATGCCAAAGCTATACTGAAGTCGTGACCACGGCGACCAGAGCCATCAGCACCCTGATCGTGGACGACGAAAAGCTGGCCCGCGATGAGCTGAACTTTCTGCTTCGCGACTACGCTGACATCGAAATCCTGGCCACCGCTGAGAACGGCATCGAAGCTGTTCGCCTCATCGAGGACCTGGAGCCGGACCTTGTGTTCCTCGACGTCAACATGCCCGGCCTCGATGGCATGGGCGTGATTCGCACGCTTCGCGAAAAAGACATTCCTCTTCCGCACTTCGTCCTCGCCACCGCCTACGATCAATACGCTGTGGAAGCCTTCCGCCTCGATGCCCTGGACTACGTCTTGAAACCCATCGAGAAGGAACGTCTGGACGAGACGTTGGAACGCGCCCGGCGCGCGGTGGCCGAAAAAGGTCCCGCACCCGACGCCGGCGACCCGGCTGGACTCCCCCGCCCCGCCAGCGCGGCCGCATCGCCCATGCGGACCAAGCTTCTGGTTCGCGCCCAGAACCGCAACCTCATCGTCGATGCGCAGGACATGATTTACGCCACCATCGAGGACGGCGTCATTTCGGTGGTCACGACAACGATCGAAGGCATGCTGAATTACCGCACGCTCGAGGAACTGCAAAGCAACCTCGACCCGGATCATTTCTGGCGCGCCCATCGTTCCTACATCGTCAACATCCATCGCATCAAGGAAGTGATTCCCTGGTTCAATTCCAGCTTCCAGATCAAGATGACCGACAAGAAGGAAACCGAAATCCCGGTCAGCCGCGTGCAAACCAAACGCCTGCGCAACCTGTTCCGCCTGTAGCCGTCCATGAACGCACCGTGGCTGTATTCGCGATTCGCTGACTCGCTATTCATCCTCGCGCCGGCCTTCGCCGTCACGCTGCTGGTGGAAGTCCTGCCGCAGTCCTGGATGGAACACCAGAAGATCAACGCGTGGTCCTGGCTGCTGCTGGTGGTCTTCGTCGACGTCGCGCACGTGTATTCGACGCTCTGGCGAACTTACTTCGACAAGGCGGCGGTCGAACGTTACCGCACGCTGCTCATCGTCATCCCGCTGGGCTGCTGGGTGGCCGGCGTGCTCGCCTACAGCGCGGGACCTATGGTGTTCTGGCGCCTGCTCGCCTATATCGCGGTGTTCCATTTCGTCCGCCAGCAGTACGGCTTTCTGCGCCTCTATTCCCGCCGCGAACGTCCTGTCGCGTGGACCCGCTGGCTCGATGGGGCGGCCATCTACATCGCGACGATCTACCCGTTGATTTATTGGCATGTCCACGGGCGCGAGTTCCACTGGTTCATCCGCGGCGATTTTGTCGAGCTGTTCGCTTACCCGGCCGTTGAGCGACTGGCGTTTTACGCCTGGTGCGGCATCCTTACCGCGTATTTCGCCAAAGAACTTTCAGCGGGACTTTGCCACGTCAACATCCCCAAAAACCTGGTGATGCTGGGAACCGCGCTTTCCTGGTACTGCGGCATCGTGCGTCACGACGGCGATCTCGCCTTCACCGCCACCAACGTCGTCGCGCACGGCGTACCGTACATGGCCCTGGTGTGGATGTATCAGAAGAAACAGCGCCCCACGGTACGCTGGTTTCGGCCTTTGTGGATCCCTGTTTTTGTCGGGGTGGCGATCGCTTTCGCCTATTTCGAAGAGGGCATCTGGGACGCCCTGGTCTGGCGCGACCACGGCATGTTCTATACGTGGCTGGCCTGGGTTCCGAAGCTAACGGAACCGGCGATCCTGGCGATCGTGGTCCCGCTGCTCGCGCTCCCGCAGGCGACGCACTATGTGTTGGACGGGTTTATCTGGAAGGTCCGCGATATGCGCGCCGAAGCGACCATACAGGCATGACCGCGCGCTTAGGAATGCCGCGCACAAACCTCGCGTAGCTTCTTGAACAACGCTGGTGTGGCTTCCTGTGCGGCGGCCTTCTCTTCGTATTCCAAGGCCAAGTACCCGCGGTAGTGATTCGCCACCAGCATCTTTGCTACGCGATCCCAATCCGACGGCGCGGGACCGTTTTCGTCCCTTACCATCGCCTTCACCTGTACGTTCACCGCATACGGCGCGATCATCTCGATCTGCTCGTAAATCTTGGTCTTGAAGTTCGCGGTATCCAGATTGATCCCAACCCACGGGCTGTTCACCTTCTTCACGATCCCGACAATGGTCTCCGCGCGATCCGTGATGCCGCCGTGATTTTCAAGCCCCAGGATGACGCCGTTTTTGCCCGCATATTCGGACGCCGTGCCCAGCATGTCGGCAACCCAGTCCGCCGCCGTCGCCTCGGTCTGCCCTGCCGGAACTTTGCCGCCGAACACGCGGATGTGACCCGCGCCCAGCTTGGCCGCAACGTCGATCCATTTCCGCAAATCCGCGGCTGTCGTGTCGCGATCCGCGCCCGCCGGCTTGGTTAACTCCGTGCGAACCGAAATCGAATAGATCTCGATACCCGAACGGTACGCCGCCCGCTTCAACGGCAGCAGGAACGCATCCGTCGTATTCGGGAACCAATACACCGTCAGATCCACGCCATCGAGGTCGTTCTCCGCGGCGATGCGGATCAGGTCCTCGTACTTCAGAACGCCCTTCTGCAAGTCGTCGCGGAACGAATAGGCGCACAAGGCGGGACGCAGGCGAGCCTTCAACGGCGCGGCGAACATCCCCGCGGCGGCAGCACTCAGCGAGGTCGCAAGCATCGATCGGCGGGACAGCAGCGGGTGTGTCATGGTCACTCAATCATATTACGAACCGCAGTGGTACTCTTTTGTGGTGAAAAGGCGTGACATGCTGAAGACCACAGCAGTGGCAGTCGTCATGGAAGGCACGAACGAAGCACAACAACAAACCGTCTACATCCCGGCCCGCCACAAGGTGGACGACCTCGCGTACCTGCACGACTTCATGGACGAGTTCGCCTTCGTCGACCTCATTACGACAACGCCATCCCTTCAGATCACGCACATCCCCGTATTGCTCGACCGTTCCGGCGGCGCCAACGGCACCATCTTCGGCCACATCGCCAAGGCCAATCCGCAAACGAAGGCTTTTTTTGCGAACGCCCTGGCCACCATTGTCTTTCACGGCCCGCATAGCTACATTTCGCCGGCCTGGTACACGGATCCGGCACACGCCGTCCCCACCTGGAACTTCGCCGCCGTACACGCGTCGGGCAAGCTCAAGGCGATTGACGAACCCAAGCCCTTGCACGCCCTTCTCGCCAAAATGGTAGCCAAGTTCGAAAAGTCCTATGTGCCGAACCCCAGCTACGATTTCGCGGGGTTATCGGAAGCCTATGTCAACGGCATGCTGGGCGCCATCGTCGGTTTTGAACTGCCCATCGACAGCCTCGAAGGCAAGTTCAAGCTCGGCCAGGAACGCTCCGAACCGGATAAGCAGAAAGTTCTTACCAACCTCAAAACCGCCAACCACGAACGCGACCTCCTAAGCCTCACGGCATCTTTCTACAAAAAGAAATAGCGGCCTTGCGCGACATCCTTCTTGTCATCGCCGCCGTACTTTTGTTGCGGCTCCCTTTTTTGAACCAAGCCGTTCAAGGGGACGACATTTATTACCTGGCCGGCGCGCAGCACGCGCAACT
>JAFDVT010000084.1 GCA_018268875.1 Acidobacteriota bacterium | reverse complement strand
ACACCAGCGAGGTCGCTTCCTCGCCGGAAATTTCATCCTTCACCCAAACGGTGACTTTGTATTTCCCGCGAATGGCATGGTCCGGCAGCCGGATTTCCCGCCGTATCTTGGGTTCCCACTGCTTGTCTTCGCGGCGGATGTCGGTGGCGAATTTGCCTTCCTGCGTGGCAGCCGCCGCGATGCCCTCCGGATCTTCGACAGCGATCTTGTACACCAGCGAAAGGCTCTGGAATTCGTCGTCTTTTTCCTTGGTCTCAAAGCCCGACACGCGGAAGCTGAGATACACGGTTTCGCCGGGCAGGAAGTCGACGGTCGCGTCGATGCCCGGCCCATCCTCGATCTGATGCAGCACCGGTTTTACCGCCAGGTCCTTGCCAAAGGCCAGGCAGGCGAAAAACGCCGCCCCGCACAGCAGGCTACTCGATCGAATACGGAATTTTGACGTACCCCACATGTTCGTTCTCAATCAAACCATCGGTCAGACGCAGCGTATACGATTTCTGCGGGACATCGAACACGATCCAGCCGATGCTCGTTTCGCCCGGTTGCAGCATGCGAACCATGCCCAGCCATTCTTCCACACCCGTGACGTCGTTCATCTCCGGGTAGGAATTGTCGTTGACGTCCAGCAGCGTCTGCATCGGGCATCCGGCGACCGTTCCGCCCCCGTTCGTGACCGATAGACGTATCTTCAGGAACCGGTGTTTCGGCATTCGCGCCATTGGCAATTCGCCCAATTGCGCCAGCCAAACTGACTCCAAAACATTGAAAACCAAAGAACCGCATTCCACCCGTTCGCCCTGCGCGGCCATGATGCGGTTGTCCTTGCGAGCCGGCGGCGTGCAACCGGACACCGCCAGAACCGTCGCCGCCATTGGAAAATAAGTTAGAAAATCACGCCGAAACAGCCGTTCCGTTGGTCTATAGTGTAGGGGTCCAAGCATGTCCAACTCTTTCGTTCGCCGCCGCCTTTGGGCGATCGCCGTTGTCGTAACAATATCAACTTTCGCACAGCCCAGGCAGGAAAATGTACATCCGATTACAGGCCGGAAGTATGCCGCCGTCATGGGTTACGGAGGCGCCGACTGGCTGGATCGTCCGGAACGGGAATGGGAAGAAAATCCTGGCAAGGCCTTGGACGCCCTGGAATTGAAGCGCGGCATGGTGGTGGCCGACGTAGGCGCGGGCACCGGCTACTTTACAATTCGCATGGCCCGCCGCGTCGGACCGGAAGGCAAAGTCTACGCCTCCGACCTACAGGAGGCGATGTTGAAGCGTCTGGCGCGCAACACCGCCCGCGAAAAGATCCGCAATGTCCAAACCGTGGAGGCCACCGAACTCGACCCCGGCCTGCCCCCGAACGCCGTCGACCTCATCCTCATGGTGGATGTCTACCACGAGTTCTCGCATCCGCAGGAGATGCTGCGCAAGATGCGCGCGTCGTTAAAGCCCGGCGGACGCCTGGTGCTGATCGAGTACCGCAAGGAAGATCCCGCCGTGCCCATCCGTCCCGAACACAAAATGTCGGTCGAGGAAGCCAAAGCGGAGGTGGAAGCGGAGGGATTTCACCTGGCCGAAACCATCGGCGTGCTGCCCCGCCAACACATCCTGGTATTTCGTAAAACCTGACTATTTTTTGCCGCGCCGGAACAGCTTTCGCATTTCAGGCGAAAACTCCGCCAGCAGGTTGGCGACGAATAGTTGCCCCACCATGCGATGCCCCAACTGCGCGCCTTTCACCGCCACCGAATAGTTGGACGGGTACATCGACGCGGCCACGTAGCCGCCAGCATACGCGCCGCCGACATGCGTCAGGTCGAACCGCCGGTGACCCTGATTGTCCACCGACGCGAAGATCCCCGTAAACGAATGGCCGACGCGCTTCCAAACGCTCGCGCACTGGCAACGCTGGTAACGCGGATCCCGCCCCGTCAATGCGGCCACGCCGTGCTCCACCGTATCCTGCGCCGTAAAGGTTAACGCCGACGTACCCACGCGCTTGCCGTACCCGCTCCAGCTACGCTGCCACTCGTTCGGACCGTTCACAATCTGCGCCATCGTGGAGGCGATCACCACCCGCGTTGCCGCCCCCGGCGAGGCGAACGCGTTGTGCGTGTAAATCTGCCAGCGGCGTTCCCCGGTGAGAGGCTTATCGCCCGGTTCGCGAACACGCCATTCGTTGGCCGCAAACGGCTGTGCAAAGGCGGCAATCGCGCCGGCTGCGAGGAAGAGGACTAAGGGTCGAATCACTTGTATTAGATGGCGTATCGGCATGGGAAGGCGGCAAAATAGATCGCCTTCTGACCTCGCTTCTGACGATGATACCTCCCTTTCCATATGGAAAATTATGGATAGTTGCCGCCGGCCGGCCCTAGAACCCGGTACGAAATACCGGGTGGCCTCAGGTAATCCTTACCGTATGACCTCGTAATGCGTTTCTAAGTGGTTGAAAATTGGGGTGGCGGCGCGGTGGCACCACGAATGCTTCTTTATATGCGCAGGTAGATCTAACTTTGCCAGAATCGATCCAACCCTCCAGCAACACCCCCGTGACAGTGGTGCATGAAGAACCCTCCAGCACCGGCCGTACGATTTTTGCCTGGTTCCTGGGCGGCGCCCTTGCGCTCAGCCTCGGCGCGAACGTGTATCAGGCCCAAAAGACGTCCGGACTGAGCACGGACATCGGTACTCTCCGGCACGAGCTCTCTTCCGTCAAAACCGACCTCCAGAAAAACAACGAGACCATGCAGCGTTCCGTCACCGGGATGGAAGAAGCGCTGGCCGCCGCCAAGGAGGAAGTCAGCAAGAAGATGGCGCAGCAAACCCGCACGGTGGTGCAGCGCCAGTCCAGCCGCCTCGACAACACGTGGAAGAAGCAGCAGACCGAGCAGGTGGAGAAGCTGAACGCCGAACTGGCCTCGATTCGCCAGGCTGCCGACGCCAATGCGAACCGCCTGGGCGAGATCAACACCGAAGTTGGCGGCGTCAAAACCGAAGTCGGCAACGTGAAGACGGAAATCGCCAGCACGCGTACGGAACTCGACCGCACGGTGGGCGACCTCAAGCGCGTTCGCGGCGACATGGGTGAGATGAGCGGCCTGATCGCAACCAATCACCAGGAATTTGTGGCGCTGCGGTCGCTCGGCGAACGCAACTATTATGAGTTCAACCTGGCAAAAAGCGCCGGTCAGCAGCGCGTCGGCGACGTGCAGCTTGAGGTTCGCAAGGCAGACCTGAAAAAGGGCCGTTATACGCTGAATCTGGTCGTCGACGATCGCAAGATCGAAAAGAAAGACAAGACAGTAAACGAGCCGGTGCAGTTTTATGCGTCGGCCAAGTCCCGCCAGCCCTACGAACTGGTGGTGTACGAAGTGCAAAAGAATCGCGTGATTGGCTATCTGGCCACTCCCAAGGTGCAGGTGGCTCGGCAGTAGTAACCCGAATCCGGGGAATACACGTCGAACGTATATGGAGAACTAGTGGAGGAGAGTACTCACCCAGCGTGAGGAACCCAGCCGGCAAACGGCGAGTTCGCGCGAGTGGGTACTTGGGCCGCCGCTGGAAATCACGATAACGATGAAAATACGTCTCACAAATTGGAATGGAATTCTTCGCGGAGCGACGTGCTTCGCCATGCTGAGCGGCCTGATTTTGGCCGAAACCGCGCCCTCTCTATTTCCGGGTGATTTACTCACAATTCGCTTGAATCAGGAGTTGAATAGTGGTAAAAATCAGGCTGGAAATCGTTTTCAAGGCGTTGTAGAAACGGCGATTACCGGCAGCAATGGACAGGTGCTGGTGCCGAAGGGCTCGCTGGTGGACGGTTATCTGCGCGAAGTGGCAACCTCCGGCCGTGTGGCTGGCCGCGCGGAACTCCAGATGTATCTCGACGCCATCACGGTAAACGGCAAGCGGTATTCGATTACCACGCAGCCGGAAGTTCGGACAGGTCCGGGCCACACCAAGCGGAACGCCATGATGACCGGAGGCGGCGCTGTCGCCGGCACCGTCATCGGAGCGATCGCCGGTGGAGGCAAAGGCGCCGCAATCGGCGCGGCCACCGGAGCAGCCGCTGGAGCAGGTGGCGCGGTCGCCACAGGCAAGAAAGAAGTTCTGATCCCCGCAGAAACGGTACTGACCTTCAAGGTACGGGATCAATTGATTTTGAACTAGGGGAATCGACCACCCCACGACGGTTCGACGAGATAGGCGCCGCCAGCGAGCGGCCCTAGAAAGTCCGGGCGGAGCGGCTGCTTAGAAGAGGCATCGGGTCCTGCTTCTCACGCTAACAGTCACCATCCGATCCCGGAGGCACAGGCGAGTTTGAATTATTTGTTCGCGGCTCCTGCGACAGCTTGCGGACGATCCCTCCGAGCAAACCCGCCTGTGCCCCCTTTTTAATCCCCACAAACACAGAAGAAGTTGGCACTGGAACTCGCCTTCCCTATAGAGAGGGACGGAATGAGCCGATGTAGTAGGAAGCCGCCATGGTCTCTTACGTTCGCAAGTCCCAGGGCTTTACGCCGAGCACCCCGCAAACCTACGACGATCTCGGAGTTTCCAACTCGCTGGTTCTCGATCTTGTCTTGCGGCGCATGCTGCTCGAAGGTTTTTCGAACCTCGGGCGTCTGAGCCAGCAGTTGAAGCTGGCGCACCCGATCGTCGAAGGCACGTTCCGCCACATGCGCAGCCAGCAACTGGTGGAAGTAAAGGGCATGACGGGTAACGACTACCAGTTCACCCTGTCGCAGGCCGGCAAGCAACTGGCTTCGGAACGCTTCCAGGTCAACCAGTACGCGGGAGCTTGTCCGGTGTCCTTGCGGGACTACCACGCCGCCACCAAAGCGCAATCCGCCAAAATCGACGTGGATCGCCGGACCCTCAAGAGCTGTTTTTCGGACCTCGTGATTTCGGACCGGCTGCTGGACGACCTCGGCCCCGCGCTGATTTCGCAAAGTTCGATCTTTCTGTACGGCCCGTCGGGCAACGGCAAAACCAGCGTCGCCGAGCGCATGTTGCGCATCTATGACGACGCCGTTCTCATTCCCTACTCTGTTGAGGTGGACGGGCAAATCATTAGCTTGTTCGACCCGGTGGTCCACAACAAGCTCGATTACGAAGAAAATCCCGACATCGACCCCCGCTGGGTGCTGTGCAAGCGGCCGTGCATCGTCGTCGGCGGCGAACTGGTTCCGTCGATGCTCGAACTGAAGCTGGACGAAGCGTCCGGCATCTATTCCGCCCCGCTGCAGATGAAGGCGAACAACGGCATCCTGATCATCGACGACTTTGGCCGCCAGTTGATGAGCCCGCGCGACCTTCTGAACCGCTGGATTGTCCCGCTGGACCGCCGCGTCGACTACCTCACCCTGCGCTACGGCGTAAAGTTCCAGATTCCGTTTGAGACGATGGTGGTGTTTTCGACCAACCTCGAGCCTTCGGATCTTGCCGACGAAGCGTTCCTGCGCCGTATTCACAACAAGATTTTCATCGAGCCGGTGGAGCCTTGGGCGTTTGACCAGATCTTCAGCCGTGTCGCACATTCCAAGCAACTGGCGCCCGATCCGGATTCCGCTGAACATCTGCGCCGCTTGTGCCTGCGCGAAGGCCGCACGGAACTCCGCGCCTGCTATCCGAGCGACATCATGAACATCATGCTGTCCATCGCCCGCTACGAGCAGCGCCCCCCGCTCATGAGCCGCAACGACCTCGAGCGTGCCTCCAATCTGTACTTCGCCAAAGGCTGACGTACTAGTACCAGATACCCCAAAAACGGTACTAAGCGAAATAGAATCAACGGTTTTCGCCATGGTCTACTGGGACGATGGGGGAACCGAGAGCGGACCGGCCGGTCATTGATATCACCCCGGAGTCGGCCGGCTACAACAGAGGCGGTTATTATTACGGCAGCGACACCGGACGCTACCCGATCGGGTCGGTGGACGCGGTGCTCCAGCGCCGCCGTGTCGCATTTGTCGTCATTTTTGCCCTGCTCCTCGTCGTCTCTCTGGTTTGGTACGGCATGCAGCCGATCGAACAGCGAGCCACTGGTTCTGTCCTGATTTCACGCTACGGGCCGACGCCCGCGCCGGTCACCGAAAGCGAACTGGCCGCCGAAGCGGCGATTGTCGAAGCGCAGATTCAACAACTCACCTCGAGTCTCGCCAAATCGGAAGGAATCATCGAGTCCGCGCAGGCCGCCGAAGCCCGCGCCTCGGAACTGCGCCGCCGTATTTCGGTCGAAATTCCCTCCACCGGCAGCGTCATCCGCATTTCTTATGTCGATCCGTCGGCGCAACGCGCGGCGGACACGGCGAACCTCCTGCTCGATCTGTACCTGCAGCAGCGCTACCGCCTTTTGCGCACGCCGATT
>JAFDVT010000849.1 GCA_018268875.1 Acidobacteriota bacterium | reverse complement strand
TGGTGATGTAAAAGATCGCGACCTTCTTTGAATCCGCATAGTCCAGGAAGGCCTTTGCGCCCGGCAACGCGGTGGCTTCGGCACGCGCCACCCAGGCCTGCCAGGAGACGCCGGAAAAGGTCTCGTTCCGGCGCAACAACTCCACCTGGTACACGCTGTTTTCGAACACCGTTTCATCCAGGTCCAGAATGATCGCCGGCGGTAGCTTCTTCAGCTTTCCTTTGGGTAACGGTTCCTGTTCCACGGCAGCCGTGGACTTCTTGTTTTTCCTTGCGCGATCGAGCGCCGGCGCCGCCGCCTGGTATGCCTGTAACGTCAGACCTCGATATTCCGCCGCACGCCTCACCCACACCAAGGCGTTGAGATTCTCGTGCGTTTGCGCCTGTAGCAGGAACGCCGCCGCGCAACTCAAAAGTACAGTCGTCATAACATCCGCAGGACGTGCGCCTCCACAGGACCATCATCTTCGTGCGACATAGCGTAGGCGTACCAGCGCAATTGGCGCTCGCTGGTCGCCGCGTCGCGTTGCGAGGACTTGAAGTCGACAATCACGCGCTTGCCGTCGGCCTCCTCGAAGTACAGGTCCATCACGCCTTCCACGATGCGCCCGTCCGCCAACCGGAACGTCACCGGACGCTCGCGGTACCGGCGCTCGGCCTTGCGCGCGCGTTCGAGCAGCGGATGTTGCAACACCGCTTCCACCAGTTGCACCGCGGCCTGCTGTTCGATATTGTCCCGCCCGAGCAATGCCCCGTGGACCTGCGCCCAATGTTCAAGCTCCGCAACGCCCGCTGTTAATTCCGCATCGCGCAACATCGCATGCACCAGCGTTCCGAACCCCTTGCCGCGCGGGTGATCGGCGTTGCGCGGCAACTCGAGCGACGCATGCTCAATGCGAAGTTCAGTGTACTTGCCGGGAGGCCGCGCGGCTTCCAAGGGATCGCTCGGCAACACCAAACGGTACGTCGCGCGGGAGCCTTGCTCCAGTTGTTCGCCGCGCAATTCGCGCCACGTGTCGTAATCGCGGTAACCCTGCGCCGATTCGGGCTCCACATGCTTCAGGAACTCTTCGTACTGCAGGCCGTAATGCGCCGGCGTTTCGACATCGAGCAGCAGAGGATCCCACCACACCACGCGATGTTCGCCATCCATCGGATCGTGAACCCCCGGGTGAACGGTCGGCGAGTCATCGTTCGGATCGCCGCGTTCCAGCACCGTTTGCCGGCCCTGGAACTTCGGCGTTCCCGTCGCATGCTCGTTCTGCCGCCATTCTTCTTTGGGTGGATAGAGCGCGCGGTTCAGCGGCGCGAGCCATCCGTCGGGGAGAATCTGATCGCCAATCGCCGGCGTCACCAACAGGTCCCGCGCCCGCGTCGACGCGACGTAGGCAACACGAACGCCTTCGGCCCGCTCGCGCTCCAACTCGTCGAACTGGTTTTCGCGCAGCTCCCACGGCGTGCAGCGAAGCAAGCGCGTGGCGCATAAACATTGGTCGTTGTCGATGTAGCGGTCCGGTTCCATCGCCGTCAGATTCGCGGTCATGTCGGCGAGGATCACGACGGGAAATTCGAGTCCCTTGGCGGTATGCACGGTCATCAGGCGCACGCCGTCGGACGCGTATTCGACTACTGGCGCCTCTGACGCGTCGCTACGATCGGCCTGGCGCGCCAATTCGTCGACGAAGCCTCGAAATGAGATGCCGCCCGTGATTTCAAAGTTCCGCGCGAGGTCCGCGATGCGATACACATTGGCCAGCACCTGTTGCCCCGCCGGCCGCAACGCGAACGACGCATGGGCGCGCGTGAACTCCAAAAGCTCCTGCACCGTATCGGCCACCGGCCGCCAGTTGCGGCGTTTGTGCAGATCGCGCAGCAAACCCAAGGCATCGCGAATCGGGTGGAACTCCTCGGCCAGGTCCTCCGGCAGCGTCGCAAACGGACGCAACTTTCCGGCCTCGATGCGGAACCGCAGCAACAGCGCGTCCTCGATGGCAAACAGCGAACCTTTCAACGCCGCGAACACGGACAATTCATCGTCCGGCCATTCCACCGCGGTTAACGCGGAACGCATCGTTTCTACTTCTTCGCGCCGATGGAACGATCGCGACCCGACCAACAGATGCGGAATCTCGTGCGCTTCAAGCGCCCGGATATACGGCCTGGTGACATCTTCGCCGTTGTTCACGAAGCGGCGGAAGAGAATGCACACGTGCCGCGCGGCCACCGGCACCAGTTCGCCGCCGGCTTCCGGATCGCGAACTTTCCAGCCGCTTTCCCGCAGCAGCCATTGCACGAACGCGCCCGTCGCGGGAGGCAGATTCTGATTGATCTTGCCCTTGGTGACGTTGCGTTGGCCATAAGGCTTGGGCACCGGCAGCGCGATCAGCGAGGGCTGGGTCTCATACGCCGCCAGATGTTCTTCCAGGTCCGAATACTCGGCCTGCCCGCTCAACTGGTCGCCGGTCATCAAGGGGCGGAACGCCGCGTTGACGAATTGTTGAATCGGTCTGGTTGAACGGTAGGAAACCGTCAACTTCACATGCCGCACGCCGCGCGCCGATAAGCGGTCCTGAATGCCGCGATACAACAGCACGTCGGCGCGGCGGAATTTATAAATGGATTGCTTCGGGTCGCCGACGGCGAAAAATTTTCCAGGCGCCGGCGTCACTTCTTTCCAATCGGAAACGGACGGATTGTCCGACGACAACAACAGTAGCGTTTCCGCCTGCACCGGATCGGTGTCCTGAAATTCATCGACAAAAATGTGCGTGTGGCGCTTTTGCAGGTACGCGCGAACCTCCGCGTTGTCGCGAAC
>JAFDVT010000848.1 GCA_018268875.1 Acidobacteriota bacterium | reverse complement strand
CCGCTGATCCGCGAACGCATTCGCCTGCTAAGCGAGGTGGCGACAACAGCCGACTTCTTCTTCGCCGCCGAACTTCCGCCCTACGACAAGAACGAACTGATCCCGCAAAAGGGCGACATCGCGATGGCGAAGCTTGCGCTCGAAAAGGCCAAGGAAGTCCTCGCCGGAGCGGAATTCACGCACGATGGGCTGGATGCCGCGCTGCGTGGCGGGGCCGAACAAGTGAAGCTGAAAGCCGGGCAAATGTTTCAGCCGGTACGCGTCGCCGTGTGCGGACGCAAGGTTGCGCCGCCCCTGTTCGAGACGCTGGCCGTGCTCGGCAAAGAAGTGTCGCTCCATCGCATTCAGAAAGCCATTGAACTGATCTAAACCTAATGAGTAGCAGCAGCGAATCTTCGAATTTTATTCGCGACATCATTGTCGCGGACATCGAATCCGGCAAGCATGAAGGCCGCGTGCAAACGCGCTTTCCTCCGGAGCCGAACGGCTACCTGCATGTGGGTCACGCCAAGAGCATCACGCTGAATTTCGGCCTCGCGTCGGAGTTCGGCGGCAAGTGCAACCTGCGCTTTGACGATACGAATCCCGAAAAGGAAGAGACCGAGTACGTCGACTCGATCATCGAAGACGTACGCTGGCTGGGCGGCGATTTTGGCGTCAAGCCGCTGTATGCGTCCGACTATTTCCAGCAGATTTACGACTGGGCCGTCGAACTCATCCGCAAGGGCAAGGCGTATGTTTGCGACCTGAGCGCGGAGGAAGTTCGCGCCACGCGAGGCACGCCCACCGAGCCTGGCATCGAGAGTCCGTATCGCAATCGCAGCGTGGAAGAGAATCTGGATCTGTTCGAACGCATGCGGAACGGCGAGTTCCCCGACGGCGCCCGCACGCTGCGCGCCAAGATCGACATGGCGTCGCCCAACTTCAACATGCGCGACCCCGTGATGTACCGCATCCTGCACGCCGAACATCACCGCACCGGCAACAAGTGGTGCATCTATCCGATGTACGACTGGGCGCATGGCCAGTGCGACTCCATCGAGAAGATCACACACTCCATTTGCACGTTAGAGTTTGAAGATCACCGGCCGCTCTACGACTGGTTCGTCGAACAGCTTGGCATCTTCCATCCGCAGCAGATCGAGTTCGATCGCCTCAGCCTCACCTACACGCTGATGAGCAAGCGCAAGCTCCTAACGCTGGTGCAACAGGGCTTGGTGGAAAGCTGGGACGACCCTCGCATGCCGACCATCAGCGGAATGCGTCGTCGCGGGTATTCCGCCGAAGGATTGCGCAATTTCGCCCGAAATTTGGGCGTTTCGAAGACAAACGGCATCACGGAACTGTCGCGCCTGGAATACTACATTCGCGAAGATCTGAACCGCACGGCAACGCGCGTGATGGGTGTGTTGAAGCCTCTGAAAGTGGTGCTCACCAACTATCCCGAAGGCCAGGTGGAATGGATGGAAGCGGTGAACAATCCGGAAGATCCATCGGCCGGCACGAGGCAGGTTCCGTTCTCGCGCGAACTGTACATCGAGCAGGACGACTTCCGCGAAGTTCCGCCCAAAGGTTATTACAGGCTGTCGCCGGGCAAGGAAGTTCGCCTTCGGTATGGGTACCTCGTAACGTGCACCGATGTCGTGAAGGATCCCGCAACCGGCGAGGTAACCGAGATCCACTGCACGATCGATCCCGCAACGAAGGGCGGCACGACGCCGGACGGCCGCAAGGTGAAGTCGACGATCCATTGGGTGTCGGCAGCGCACGCGGTGACCGCGACGGTACGTCTGTACGACACGTTGTTCACGGTGGAGAATCCCGGTCAGGCGCCCGAAGGTGGCGTATTTACGGACAATTTGAATCCGAAGTCGCTGGAAGTGATCACGGACGCGAAGTTGGAGCCAGCGCTGGCGAATGCCAAGCCGCTCGATCGGTTCCAGTTCGAGCGCCTCGGGTATTTCTGCGTGGACAAGACGAGCGCCGCTGACAAGCTGGTATTCAACCGGACGGTAGGTCTGCGCGACACCTGGGCAAAGGTCGAGAAGAAGGGGTAGGACCTCGCACAACACTGTGCGAGACTTGAGACTATGAGAGGGAGCGAGCTTATGCGAAAGCTCAAGAATCTCGCTCGCCAAAAGGACGTTCGGTTCTCCTACGAGCGTGATCACGGTAAGGGCAGTCATGGGAGGATCTACTTTGCGGAGAGTTTTACAACCATAAAAGATCCAAAGAAGGAAATCAGCCCGGGATTGCTTCAGTCGATGTGCCGGGATCTGGGCATAGATCCGCGCGAACTTTAGGGAGGAACACGTATGTTTAACGTCGCGTATCCAGCTACATTCAAGCGGGATGAAAACGGATGGTATTTGGTAGGCTTCCCTGATTTTCCGCGCTCCCATACCGACGGACCGAGTCTCAACGAAGCAATGGAAGAGGCTATTGACTGTGTCGGCAGTAGCATCTCCCTTGCCATCAGTCACAAGGAAGAGATTCCCAAGCCTTCGGCCCTAAAGCGCGGACAAAAATTCGTTCCCGTTCCATTTTGGATTGCTGGCAAACTCGCGCTTTATTGGGCTATCCGGGAAAAGGGAATGAGCCAATCGGAATTGGCGCGGAGATTGGGCGTCCGGGAAACTGTGGTTCGCCGAATGCTGGATCCCGCGCATGACACTCGGCCTGAGAAGCTGCAAGCCGCGCTGGAAGCGCTAGGCAAACGCTTGGTACTTTCCTACGGCGATGCGGCGGCTTAAATCGCGTAATCCTCAAAAAACACCTTCGACTCCCGCGGACTCACGAACACCGTGTCGCCTACCTTCAGGTTCAGGCCACGGTGTTTGTCGTGCGGGATCTCCACCAGAATCGCGTCGCCGGACTCACTGGTCAACTCTACCTTCACCGCCGACCCCGCCGCGTTGATCCTCGTAATGCGAGCCGGAACCGCCGAATCGTTCGACTTCGTCGTCACGATATCCAGATCGAAAGGCCGCACCATCAGCTTGCGCGACTGCCCTTCCACACGCGCGTGGAACAGATTGACCTGACCCAGGAAGTCCATCACGAACTCGTTGGCGGGCTGATGGAACACCTCTTCGGGCGTACCCATCTGCTCGATCTTGCCGTGGTTCATCACCACGATGCGATCGGAAACTTCGAGCGCCTCGTCCTGGTCGTGCGTCACCAGAACCGTCGTCACCGTGATCTCGGAATGCAGCCTGCGCAACCACCGGCGCAGCCCTTGCCGCACCTTCGCATCCAGCGCACCGAACGGCTCGTCGAGTAGCAGGATGCGAGGTTCGATCGCCAACGCGCGCGCCAAAGCGACCCGCTGCCGCTGGCCTCCCGACAACTGCGACGGGAATCGCCCCGCTAAATTTTCGAGCTGAATCAGCCGCAGCAACTCCATCACCTTGGACTTGATCACGTCTTCCGAAGGGCGCGTTTCCTTGGGACGGACACGAAGGCCGAAGGCGATGTTTTCAAACACCGACATGTGGCGAAACAGCGCGTAATGCTGAAAAACAAAGCCTACGCCGCGATCCTTGGCGCTGAGCGACGTGAGGTTCTCGCCAGCGAAGACGACCGCCGATGTTTGCGACGCGTCCGGCGTTTCAAGACCCGCGATGATGCGCAGCAGCGTAGTTTTGCCGGAACCAGAAGGACCGAGCAACGAAACAAGCTCGCCTTGATCGACATGCAGACTGACGTTGTCCAACGCGCGGAAGGAGCCGAATGACTTCGAGATGTTGCGGACTTCAATGCTCATTTCTGACCTTCCATTCCAGGGCGGACTTTGCGGCGAGCGTCCCTAGCGCCACCAACACCAGCAGGCTTGCCACCGCGAACGCGGCGACAAAGTTGTACTCGTTGTACAGGATTTCAACGTGCAGCGGAACCGTGTTGGTCTTGCCGCGGATGTGGCCGGACACGACGCTGACGGCTCCGAATTCGCCCATCGCACGCGCGCTGCATAGGATCACGCCGTACAGAATGCCCCAGCGGATCTTGGGTACGGTGACGCGCCAGAAGATCTGCCAGCCGCTCGCGCCGAGCAGCATCGCGGCCTGTTCTTCCTCGTCGCCTTGTTCCTGCATGAGCGGGATGAGTTCGCGAGCGACGAACGGGAACGATACGAAAATCGTGGCAAGGACGATGCCGGGGATCGCGAAGACGACACGAATGCCGGACTTGATAAGAAACGGTCCCAGGACGCCTTGCATGCCGAACAACAGCACGAGCACGAGTCCCGCGACCACGGGCGATACGGCGAACGGCAGGTCGATGAACGTCACCAGAAGACTCTTGCCAGGGAAGCGGAACCTTGCAACCGCCCAGGCGGCGGCGACCCCGAAGATAACGCTGGCGGGCACGGCGATGGCCGTCGCGAATAGCGTCAATCCGATGGCCGACAACGCCTCGCGATCCTGCAACGCCGCGAAATACGCCCCAATTCCCTTGCGAAACGCTTCGGCAAGCACGGCGCCGAGCGGAATCACCAGGAACACGCCGAGGAAGACGACGGTGAAGCCGATGAGCAGCGCCTTTCTCATTGGGCGCCTTCCGTGCGGCGTGCGCTCCACCATTGCAGTCCGTTGATGGCGAACAGAAGTACGAACGAAGCGGCAAGCTG
>JAFDVT010000847.1 GCA_018268875.1 Acidobacteriota bacterium | reverse complement strand
TCCGGAGACCGTGATGCTGGCCCTGACGGCCGCCGAAACCGGACATCTTGTATTGTCGACGCTGCATACGCACGATTCGGCGCAAGCCATTTCCAGGATGGTGGACACGGCGCCGGCAGCGAGCCAGCCGCAGATCCGGCAGCAATTGTCGCTGTCGCTGGCGGCGATTGTCAGCCAGCAACTGGTGCCCGGCGCGCGGGGCGAGCGACGGTATGCAGCGTGTGAAATTCTACTGGGCAGCGACGGAGTTCGCAACCTGATCCGTTCGGGACAGGACCACCAGTTGAAATCCCAAATCCTGCTGAGCCGGTCCTCGGGGATGATCACAATGGACTATGCGCTGGCGGAGCTGGCGTCCAACGGAAAGATCACGCCGGAAGTCGCCCTGTCGCACGGCTATTCGCGCGAGGAGTTACGGAGCCTGCTCGGCGGCGGGCGGCGCTAGGGTGGCGAGCGTCGCGCCCCAACCTCCGGCATCGGCCGGGGCGTCACCGTAAGTGAGGACAAAATCGGATCTTTCGAGAATCTTCCTCACGATTTCGCGCTGGATGCCGATACCCTTACCATGCACGATGCGAATATGTTGAAGTCCGTTCGCGCGAGCTTCGACGAGGTACTCTGCGACAATCGCCGCAACGTCCCGGGGCGGGACGGTGTGCAGGTCGAAAACATCGGTGATCGGGAGCCGAACCGGCTCGTCGTCCTGGTCGCAAACATGGTACTTGCCGGGTTCCGGTTCCATGTATCCTCCTTCTCAGCCGGGAAGAGACTAGGCCATTACCCTCAGTCGGCCCCTAAGGCTTCCCTAATCCAGCCTCAATTCGCATCCTAGTACGGCTTCAAACCCCAAGATACTCCGTATAATCAGGGAGTAGTTTTTTATCGGTGGTTCAAACCTATGGAATGCCTCTGGTGCGGAAAACAAATCGGAATCATCCGCAGAGTTCTCGACAAAGAATTCTGTTCCCCCGCACACAGGCGTCTGGCGACGATCTCGCCCGACGGTGTGGTCGCCGAGCAGGACGCAACGGTAGACTACGACACCCGGGACCTGTGGACGGTCGATAAGGAACGCCGCAAGGCGCCCAAGAAGTCGAACGGAGTTGTGGTTTTCGTAGCTTTGGGAACGGCCGCGCTGATTATGGTCGCGTTCAGCGACAAGGGAAGTGGTGGTCCGGCGGGCGGTCCTGGAGCGGGCGGGGGCGGCATCTCACTGCCGAACGCGCTGGCCGGGAATGTCAACACCAAAGGTACGCGCAGCAGCGGCTGGAGCCTGGGATCGCTTTTCCAAAGCCGGGCGACCGTCACATTGACGCACGACTTTGCCAATGGCATCGGCGACTGGGCCAACGGAGCCGTCGACGCGGCACGGGACTTCTCGCTCGAGCCCTCCGGCCTGCGTCCGGGCAGCCTGCGCATTTGGCAACGTTCGGCGGCGCTATCGAATTATGATTGGGAATTTGTCGGCCAGATCGAACAGAAGAGCATGAACTGGGCGTTCCGGGCCGCCGACGCGAAAAACTACTACGCCACCAAGCTCACCATCAATCGCGGTTCGAATGGCAGCCTGCCCAATACCGGCATCACCCGCTACGCGGTGTTGAACGGCCAGGCAGTGGACCAGGTTCGCTTACCGCTGCCGATCGTTCTGGAACGCGGCCGGCCATACCGGGTCCGGGTGAGCGTACAGGGTTCGCGGTTCGTCACCACGGTGAACGGACGCACGGTAAGTTCCTGGAGCGACAACAGAATCAGCAAAGGCGGCGTGGGGTTCTTTTCCGAACTGGGCGAGTTTGCCACGGTTCGCTGGGTGAGCCTTTCGGAGCGTGATTCCACGCTAGGGCAGATCCTGTCGCACTTTGCGGTGATCCAGCCTCCGGCGAATTTCTACCCGGCGCTACCGAACGCCGAAGAATAACTAGAATATTGCAATCCGCAATAAAGAAAACGACCGGACGCCCTGCGAAGAGCGATCCGGTCGTTTCCTTTTCTAGATTTCCGCGAGGCGGGTTGTGGCGTCGCCGAACCGTTCCAGCTTGACGCCCATTTTGTCCATCAACGATAGGTACAGGCTGCAGGCTTTGCGGTTGTCGTCCCCACGGTCGAGGTAGTCGAGCACGCGACCGTTCTTCAATTGCCCGTTGCCTTTGCCGGCCAGCAGGATCGGCAACTGGTCCGCGCTATGCGTGTCGCCATCGAAGAGGTTGGAGCACAGCATGAGGATCGAACTGTCGAGCATGGACTGGCCGCCTTCGTCGATCTTCTTCATGCGGTCCAGCAGGTAGGCGAATTGCTGTACGTGGAACTGATTTGTTTTCAGATACATCGCCTCGGCAGCCGGAGCCTTGCCGTTGTGCGTCAAGTCCAGATGCAGGGCGCCCTTGACGCCTTCGATGAACCGGAAGTTCATCTGCGAGAGGTCGTTGTTGAGCATCAGGGTGGCAATCCGGGTCTTGTCCATCTGGAAAGCCAGAATCACCATGTCGAGCATCAGCTTCATGTGCGCCGGAACGTCCTGGGGGATGGCATCGGACGGGCGAGGCATGTTCGGCTTGGCCAGCGTCGGCTTCCAGCCTTCGATGCGCTCTTCTTTTTTGGCGCGCTCGATCCGCTTTTCGATGTCGCGAATCGATTCCAGGTACTCTTCGAGCTTGATTTTGTCGCCGCGCCCGATTTTGGGCTGCAGGCTGTGGGCATCGCTCAATACGGCGTCGAGGACGCTCTTGTCGAGTTCGCGGCCGCTGCCGTCGCCGACCAGGGCGTCGAACGCGCGGGCGGGGTAAATTTCCTTGGTGGACGGCTTGGTGGGCGAGGCCCAGGAAATGCACGAACCGTAGACCATCGACAAACCGTCTTCGAGGCGGAGTTCGTTGGGTTCGATGCCGAGCACCATGCTGGGCATGGCCGTGCGATGGCCGATTTCCTTGGACATCACCTGGTCAAACGACGTGCCGACGCGGATGTCGGCGGGGTCCAGGCTGACTTTGGCGCCGGACAGGAGGTTCGGGTTGCGGCCCAGGTGGGGGCTGGTAGAAACGAACGCCTGCTTGTTGAAGAGGCCGCGGACGAACGTGATGTCCTCGCGGAACGGCTGCATGGGCGCCAGGCCGGGGCCGATCTGCATGTTGGCGCCTTCGCCCTTGGCAAACCAGTGTTCCGGTTCGACGCCGTTTGAAAAATAGAGGCAGGCGAAGCGCGTCGGCGCGGTGTTGCTGGCCGAAGTGGTGGCGGCGGCATGCCCGACCGACTCCATCCAGGGCAGCGCGAGCGCGACTCCCGTACCACGCAGAAAATGGCGTCTATTCATTCTGAGTTACTCCGTTGTTCGTTCGCCTAGGACCGTTGCTGCTATTAGGGCGTAAAACAGCTACCGCCGGGTTACCGGTATTGTCGTCGCGCCGGTACTGGAATTGGCGGCTGGTCACCACCTGAGTGACGAGGTCGGCGATCGACGCCTGGTTGCCGGCCCGAACCATGTTGTCGATCAACGGCTGGTCCGAAGCGAGTGTGGTGCGGCCCAGGGCGTACCCGATGAGCTTGCGGCTCATGTTGGTCATCACCTGGTTTTCCTGCTTCTGCAGGTACGAAATAAGGCCTTCGACGCCTTTGATGTCGATGTGGTCGCTCGTGGTGGCGACGTCTTCGACAGGCTTGCCGTCGGAGTACACGGCGCGGACGCGGCCCAGGAGGTCGTATTTTTCAAACGGGAACCCCATGGGGTCGATACGGGTGTGGCAACTGGCGCAGGTGGGGTTGCGCATGTGTACCTTGAGCTTTTCGCGCAGGGTGAGACCGCCGAACGCTTTTTCGTCCGCCGGGAGCGAACCGGCGTCGGCCGGCGGAGGCGGAGTGGGCGTGCCAAGGATGCGGCGCAGCACCCAATCGCCGCGTTTCACCGGACTGGTTCGCAACGGCGCGGAAGTCGCCGCGAGGACGGCTCCCAATCGCAAGGCGCCACCGCGGCCGGGGGCGTTGTCCACCTTTTGCATGTCCTTGATGTCGGTTTTGACGCCGTAGTGTTTGGCGAGCGCCGGGTTCAGGAACGTGTAGTTGGCGGCGAGGATGTCGTTCACCGGCCGGTTCTGGCGGACGATGTATTC
>JAFDVT010000846.1 GCA_018268875.1 Acidobacteriota bacterium | reverse complement strand
TCGCGGCGCACGATCATCGCCATCTTGCAATGGATTTTTAGCCCCAGCAGTCCGTACACGACATGCACGCCCTCGCGTTCCAGCGCGCGAGCCCATTCGATGTTGCTCTCTTCGTCGAACCGCGCCCGCAGTTCCACCAGCACGGCCACCTGCTTGCCTTCTTCCATTGCCTCGAGCAGCGCTTCCACCACCGGAGAATTGCGCCCGACGCGATACAGCGTCATCTTGATGGCCAGTACGTTCGGATCGCGCGCCGCCTTGCGCAGCAGGTCCACCACCGGTTGGAAGGACTCGAACGGATGATGCATCAGGATGTCCTGATGCCGGATCACCGTAAAGATATCCTCGTCCTCATGCTGTGCGATCGTTGCCGGAATCGCCGGCTGAAACGCGTGATCCTTCAGTTCCGGACGATCCTTTACATACGCAGCCATCAACCGCTTTAGCGCCAGCGGACCCGGCACCCGGTATACATCCGACGAGTCGATCTCCAGGTTGCTCATCAGGATCTCGAGCACGTCCTGCGGCATGGAATTGGTCACCATCAGGCGAACCACGCTGCCGAACCGCCGCTGCTTGACGCCTTCTTCGATGGACTCCAGCAGGTCTTCCGCTTCCAGTTCCTTGATCGCCATGTCGGCGTCGCGCGTGATGTGGAACGGGTGCGCGCTCAACACGTGCATCCCCGGAAACAGCGATTGCAGGTTCGCCGCGATCACCTCTTCGATCCACACGTAGTGCACGGGCCGCGTCGAGGATCTCCGTTTGGTCTTGGTCGACGGGGTATGCGCGCGTAGCGGAATCAGTTGGGGCAGCGTGTCGGGAACCTTCACGCGGGCAAAACGCTCATTGCCTTGCGGGTCACGAATCAGTACGGCAAGGTTCAGGCTCAGGTTCGAGATATGCGGAAACGGCCGCCCGGGGTCGAACGCCAGCGGCGTCAGCACCGGAAACACCGTGCTTTCGAAGTAACGGGTCGCGATCGCCAGGCGGTTCGCGTCGATCTCTTCGTAATGCTCGATGCGAATCCCCGCGTCGTACAGCGCCGGCCGCAGCTTTTCATCCCACACCCGATGCGCGTCGGCCATGATCTTTTTGATCTCGCGACGGATCGCCAGCAACTGCGCCGCCGGACTCATCCCATCGGGCCCGATCTCGGGCGCTCCAGAATCTACCTGCGCCGCCAGGCCCGCCACGCGAACCATGAAAAACTCATCGATGTTCGATCCCAGGATCGACAGGAACTTCACGCGTTCGAGCAGCGGATGCGATTCGTCCTCCGCCTCCTCGAGCACCCGCCGTTGGAACGCCAGCACTGACAGTTCGCGGTTGACGTACAACGAAGGATCGTTCAAGTCGATTGGCGCCGGAGCGTTCGACACCGGGGCCGATGAGGATGATTTTTTCTTGCGCGTCATGACCGTTTGTACTTCGGCTTCCAGCCCGTCTTTACGGTTTGCCGCGCGCGCCCGAGCGCCAGGGACGTTTCCGGAACCTCGTCCGTAATTACGCTGCCCGCCGCTACGTACGCCTCATTGCCGATCGTCACCGGGGCCACCAGCGTCGAATTCGACCCGATAAACGCACCCTCTCCGATGATGGTTTGGAACTTGTGCTTGCCGTCGTAGTTACAGGTGATTGTACCCGCGCCGACGTTGGTCTTGGCGCCGATTTCCGCGTCGCCCAGGTAGGCGAGGTGGTTCGCTTTCGCGCCTGCCGCCATTTTCGTCTTCTTCAGCTCTACGAAGTTCCCGATATGGCAGTTGGCGCCCACCGTATTGTGCGTGCGAAGGCGGGCAAAAGGACCGACCCGTGCGCCCTCGCCAATCTCTGATTCGGAAATCACGCTGTACGGCAGAATCTGCGCCCCTGCGCCGATCGTCGAATCCTCGATCACCGATCCCGACCCGATTCGCGCGTCTTCGCCGATCACCGTCGAACCCGAGAGGCGCACAAACGGCTCCACCCAGGCATCCGGCGCAATGCGAACATCCACATCCACCATCACGGTCTCGGGACGCTCCACCGTCACGCCGTCGAGCATCAATTCTCGAACCTTGCGCGTGCGGAACATCGCGTCCATCTCCGCCAGTTCCACCTTGTTGTTGATGCCCAGCAGTTCGTTGAAGTCGTCGATCTGCATCGCGCCCACGGTGTGGCCGTTTTTGTTGAAGATCTCCACCAGGTCCGTCAGATAGTATTCGCCGGCCGGATTGTTGGTCTGAATCTCGCCGATGTACTTCCACACGAGGTCGGACCGGAAGCAGTAAATCCCGGAATTGATCTCTTTGATCTTGCGCTGTTCTTCGCTCGCCGCTTTGTATTCGACGATCGCCGCGACATTGCCCTGCGCATTGCGGACAATCCGTCCGTACGCGGCCGGGTCGGCGATCTCGCACGTCATCACCGTCGCGTCCTTGCCGGACGCCTCGTGTTCCGCCACCAACCGTTTTACCGTCGCCGCCGACAACAGCGGGACGTCGCCGTACAGCACCACCAGCCAGCCTCCGGCGTTTTCGAGCAGCGGCCGCGCCATCGCCACCGCGTGACCCGTACCTTTTTGCTCCGCCTGCAATGCCGTGCGCAATCCCAGCGGTTCCACCGTCGCCGCCACGGCCTCCGCCTGATGACCGACCACCGCCACGATGTCCGC
>JAFDVT010000845.1 GCA_018268875.1 Acidobacteriota bacterium | reverse complement strand
GCCAGCGCTCCCACGGCGCGAGCCATCAGACGGGTTCCGCTGATGCCGCCCGCCACCGGTTCAATCGGAATCATCGCGACGTTCTTGATCGAGGTCACGGCGCGCGGCCCGTGCGAATCCTCGGTGATCGACGGCACGATCTTGGTCCCCGGCGCATCCAGGTTGAAGCTGTTCTTGCTCCACACCGGAATCTTGCGTTCCACGAGCGGCGCCAGCGTTCGCGGATGCAGAACCTTCGCGCCGTTGTAGGCAAGTTCCGCCGCCTCGCCGTAGGTCACCTCGGGCAGAACCTTGGCATCCGGCACAAGGCGCGGGTCGGCGCTCATGATGCCGTCGACATCGGTCCAGATCCACAGTTCCTCGGCGTCGAGCGCGGCGGCCAGGATCGAGGCGGAAAAATCCGAACCCCCGCGGCCCAGCGTCGTGGGACGCCCGTCCAGCGTCGAACCGTTGAACCCGGTTACCACGGGGAGCACGCCGGTTTCGAGCAGCGGCCTCGCCACCTTATCGCAGCGCTCGCGCGTTGCTTCGGGAATCGGGGACGCATTGCCGAACACCGCGTCGGTGGCGATGAGGCTAGCCCCGTTCACAGCTTTCGCCGGGCATCCCTGCGATTCGAGGAACGCAGCCAGGAGCAGGGAAGTGAGCCGTTCGCCGATGGCGATCGCCTCGTCGACGGCGCGAGGCGGACGTTCGCCCAACATCAGTACGCCGTTGGTAATCCGGTCGAACTCGGCCAGCAATTCTCCGACGCCGGTGGCCGCCTTGGCCTGGTGCGAGGCCGGCAACAGGTTCCTGCAGGCTTCCTCATGACGTTCGCGCAGGAGCTTTAAATTCGCGTCCAGGTCGGTGCGATCGCCAGCCTCGGCCTTACGCAGCGAATCGAGCAGCAGGTCGGTGATTTTCGACATCGCCGAAACCACGCAAAGCACCGGACGTTTCGCGGCCTGATCCATGCAGATCTGCGCGGCGATCCGCATCCGTTCGGCCGAACCCATGCTGGTGCCGCCGAACTTCATCACTAACAGGTTGTTCAACTACTGCACTCCTTCATTTTTCGACAACTTCAATCTTGTGGCGGCGATGTCCAGAATGGCTTCCTCCACCTCGTCGAGCGACAGATTCGAGGTATCGAGGCGCACGGCGTCCGCCGCCTGCACCATCGGGGAATCGCTGCGGTTGGCGTCGCGATAATCGCGTTCCTCAATCTGTCGGGCGATCTCGCCGATATCCGCGTTTACGCCTTTGGCTTCGAGTTCGCTGGCGCGGCGGCGGGCCCGTTCCATCGGTTCGGCGGTCAGGAAAATTTTCACCGGCGCATTGGGGAACACCACCGTCCCAATGTCGCGGCCCTCCATCACCACCGGTTCGCCCCGCGCAATCCTGCGCTGTTCTTCCACCATCGCCTGGCGAACACCGGGGATCTTCGACACGCGCGAGGCGGCGTCTGAAACGCGAGGCTCCCGGATCGCCTGCGTGACATCCTCGCCATCCAGAAATACTTCCTGGCAGCGAGCCGAAAACTGGATACGTATGGACTCCGCGAGCGAGGTTATTTTCGCGTCATCTTCGAGCGGAACCCCGGCGCGCGAGGCCGCCAGTGCCACGCAGCGGTACATCGCGCCCGTGTCGATATAAAGAAAGCCGAGACGTTCTGCGACACGGCGCGAAATGGTGCTCTTGCCGGCCCCTGCTGGACCGTCAATCGCGACAACTGCGGGGTTGCTCATGTTATGCGGAGGTAGGTGAAAACTCCAGTTTACTTGATGCCGACTGCGGTATACTAACCGTTAGGTACGTCCAAGCCCGTAGCGCTGATCCGTTTCTAGGATTGACTGATCCGGGCGCGTCCCCCTTGTTTCAAGCCGTATGATCATCCTGTTGACGATAATTCACGTAATGGTGTGCCTGTTTCTGATCGTGGTGGTGCTGCTGCAAAGCGGCAAAGCCGCCGACCTTGCCGGAGCATTTGGCGGCATGGGTTCCCAGGCCACGTTCGGTCCGCGCGGAACGGCCACTCTGCTTTCCAAGTTGACCACCATCGCGGCGGGATTGTTCATGTTGACCTCGCTGACGCTGGCCATTCTGGGCACGCGCGAGCAGGGTTCCGGCGCTTCGGTGACCGACCGTTTGAAGAAGACGGAAACGCCCAAGCAACAGCAGCCTACCGGCAAGCAGACGATCAAGGTAAAGGGTTCGGACGGCACGGAGACGGAAATTCCGCTCCCGAGCGACCTGAAGCAGCTTCCGGCGACCCCGCCGGCGCAGGCCCCGGCCGGAACGCCGCCGCCGCCTTCCAAGTAAGCCGCGATTCGTTGTATGATAGAGTTTCTGCCCCAAATGCGGAGGTGGCGGAATTGGCAGACGCACTAGCTTGAGGTGCTAGCGGGTAACACCGTGCAGGTTCAAGTCCTGTCCTCCGCACCAATTTCTAAAGGCCGTTCTATCCTATAGATAGAACGGCCTTTATTCGTGCGTAAGTGAAGCGAACGAGTGATACGAAACTGTTCCAAAGGTCAAAATTTGTGACTATTTTTGTGACACGACTAGTCGTAAAGACTAATGCGCGTCGCTTGTAAGTGATTGTCAATCAATGAGTTGAGAATCGGGAACGAGCTCGTCGAGCCGTACTGTCCTAGTGACCGTATTTGTATGACACTTTCGTTCATGAGGTGAGACGCGCCTAGATATCGGCGTTATAAACGCCGATATCGACGAAACCACCGTCTCGAGCGTACGGAGTGAGCAAGTTTCCTAGAGTGCGACTTCTGGCCCAACTTCGTGTTAGCTCCGTCTATTTTTCGATCAGTACTGCGTTTCGGTAAGCCAAGTAAAAACCTGCCGGGACGACGAACACGGTAAATACCATCGATACGGTCAGCCCGCCGATCAACGCACGGGCGAGCGGTGCGTAGGCCTCGCTGCCTTCGCCCAACTTAATCGCCATCGGCATCAGTCCGATGATCGTGGCGAGTGACGTCATCAACACGGGCCGCAGGCGGACGCGACCGGCGATAACTGCTGCTTCTCGCACAGCCATGCCCTCTGACATCAGATGATGGGCAAATTCCACGATCAAGATGCTGTCTGACATTGCTACGCCGGCTAGCATCACGATCCCCATTAGCGACATGACGTTGAGCGTCGTACCGGTTGCCCACAGCGTAATCAGCACTCCGGTGATCGCGGGTGGCAGAGCAAGCAGGATGATGAACGGATCGGTTACAGACCGAAACTGCGCCACCATGATCAGGTACAGCAGGACGACGGATAGGCCGAGTCCGATCGCAAAGCTCTTGAACGAGGCTCGCATGCTTTGGATCATGCCTCGTAGATTGACTTCCACGCCTTTCGGCAGCTCGAGTGTTCCCACAATTTCGTCGATCCGTGCGGCGATGCGGCTGAGATCTTCCGTGAAGGGCCGAACCAACACATCAACGCTGCGGCGGATCTGGAAGTGTGTGACTTCGGTCGGACCTTCGATCCGTTCGATGTTGCTGACCATATCCAGGCGTGTCGGCATCGTTGAAGCGGGGCCACGCAAGGGAATGGAACGGACGTCGCCAAGTCCCTGAATCTGCTTTTCCGGATACTGAACCGCTAGATAGTACGGGTTGCCGTTTCGAGGATCAATCCAAAGACTTGGAGCGATCATCTGGTTCGAGGTCAGTGCCGTTACAACGTTGGTAACAACTTCACGCTGACTTAAGCCAAGCTCGCGAGCGCGGGTGCGGTCGATGTCGAGTTTCAACGCAGGCTGGTCCATGTCGAGCGGAACAAACACGTCCGCGACACCATTGATCTTGCGGATTTCACGCGCAAGGTCAAGGCCAATGCCATGCGCCTGACGTAGGTTCGAACCGGTGATCTGCACATTGATCGGCGCCGCAAGGCCCATATTCAGGGTCGATTCGACGAGGCTACCTGAGGAGAAATACGGTGAAAGTTGCGGGAGCTCCTCTTGCATGGCGCGCTTGACGCGATCAATGTACTCGTAGCTACCGACCTTGTGATGCTTCTTCAACGCTACTTGCACATTGGCCGTATGCATCGCCGCATTGTTGGTAAAGATCGCGGAAAAGCCCGGATCGACGCCAATATTCGCGACCACCATTTCGAGTTCTTCCGGGGGCACAATCCGGCGAACCAGCGCCTCGACCTTCTGAATGTCTTTCTCCGTCTCGGCAAGACGCGTTCCGGAAGGCGACTTCACTCGCATCACAAACTGCCCGGCATCGGTCATGGGGAAGAACGACATGCCAAGCAGCGGAAACATCAGCAGGCTAAGGCCGAATGCGATCGCGGCCGTCAGCAGCGTCGCGACCGGCGCGGCGACCACTTTCTCAACCAGGCCCTGATAGAAATCCAGGAAGCGTTCGAAGTTGCGATTGAACCAGGCGTTGAAACCCTTGCCACGACCGTCGTCGTGATGCGCGGCTTTCAAGAACCGCGCGCAGAATAAAGGTACGACCGTCATCGCGACGGCGTAAGAAGCAAACAACGAGATTACAACGGCCAGCGCGAGGGCCGTGAATAAATACCTGCTGACGCCGAACAGCATTGTGACCGGGAAGAATACGACAACCGTAGTAAGCGTCGATGCCAATACTGGTAGCGCTACCTCGCGGCCTCCCCGTTCTGCCGCAACGACAGCGGGTTCGCCCATTTCGAGATGCCGGTAGATATTCTCAAGCACGACCACCGAGTTGTCGATCAGACGCGACAGCGCGAGGGCCAGACCGCCGAGCATCATCGTATTGATCGAACTTCCGCCGAGATATAAGGCAAGGAATGTGGCGAGAGCGGAAAGCGGAATCGAGAAGAATACTGCGACCGTCGCACGCATGCTTCCAAGAAAGATCAGAATCATGAGCGATGTTAGGAAGAGCCCCAACGCGCCTTCATGCAGCAGCGTGTTGATCGCGCTCTTCACGAACTCGGACTGATCGAATACGACAGCGCTACGCAGTGCGTCTGGCAGGTCGGCGAGCTTTTTGATCTTCTCGCGTATGCCGTCCACGACGGCGATGGTGTTCGAGTCGCCGCCCTGTTTCAGAATCGGCAAGTAGACCGAACGTTGACCGTTCACGCGCACGACGTTGTATTGCAGCGTCTGCGAGTCCTTGGCCTCGCCGATGTCGGAGACGCGTACGGGAGATTGGCCGGACATCTTGAGGGGCAGCTTGTTGATATCCGCAACGCCGTCGAGCATTGAATTCGTATAGATGTTGTAGTCGTAGCGGCCGATCTGGACATCGCCAGCCGGAACCAGAATATTGGCGTCGCCAACTGCGCGCACTACGTCCATCAGGCTCAACTGGTGGGCTTCCAGCCGTGCCGGGTCTGCGAACAGCATCATCTGGCGTCCACGTCCACCGAAAGGTTGCGGGACCGATGCACCAGGCACGCCCGCAAGTTGATTGCGGATCACGTTCTGTGCCGTATCGCGAAGCTGAGTCTCAGTGAGGCCGGCGCCGTTCAACGTCAAAAGACAGACTGGCAGACTCGAGGCGTCGAACTTGAGCACCACCGGCGGCAATGTGCCCGGAGGTAGGCGGCTCATCTCCGCCGTTGCAAGTCCGCCGATCATCGCGACCGCCGCATCGGGATTGGTGCCGGGATGGAAAAAGATTTTGATGATGCTGACGCCTGTCAGCGATCGCGATTCGATGTGCTCAATTCCGCTTCCCAATGTAAGGAAGCGCTCCAGGCGGAACGTGATGCTATTTTCCACCTGCTCGGGCGGCATGCCCGCATAGAAGGTCGCAACGACGACCACCGGAATGTCTATGGCCGGAAACATATCCACTGGCATCTTGGTGACGGCGACGCCACCGAGCAGTGCGACAATCAGGCAGACCACAACGACGAAGTACGGAGTTTGAATCGCGAATCTGGACATGGCTGTTATAGCGTTTCGACGACCTTGGTTCGAACCTTGTCGCCGTTCTTCAATCCCGCCTTGCTTCCGACGATGAGCAGATCGCCCTCCGCTGCACCCTTGACGACCTCCGCGCGCTTGGCGTCTTCGATGCCGACTTCTACGGGCGCAATCTGGACGGTGCCGGACGTATCGACGCGATACACGCGCGACCCGCTGGCATTGCGTTCCAACGCTCCCAAAGGCGCGGCGAGAACGTCCGCGCGCGATGCCGATTGCAGAGCCACCGTCGCGTACATACCGGGCATCATTACTCCTTGTGGATTCTGCACGTCCACTTCCGTAATCATGGTTCGCGTGGCGGAATCCACGCGGCCGGCGAACCGTGCAACGCGCCCTTCAAAGCTACGGCCGAGCGACTTCACCTGGACAGTCGCCGGTAGGCCTATCTTCACCGCAGGTACGAGCGATTCGGGTACCGGCAGGCTCAGACGCAGCACGCTCACCTGCGATAACCGTACAAGCGGCGTCGTAGTGGATTGCAGCATCGAGCCGAGGTTCGCGTAACGCTTGGTCACAACGCCGCTGAACGGCGCGGTGATCGTAACGTAGTTGCGCATGGTCCGCAGGCGGGACTCTTCCGCCTTCGCGACCTGGATCTTCTGCTCGGCTACACGGAGCCTTGATTTCGCCGCGGCCACCTGTGCCTGTGCAATTTGATCGCGAGCGCGCGCTTCATCAAACTCTTGGCGAGGTACGAGACCGGGCTCGCGTTTGGCGGCGTCCTCGATTCGAGCGAAGGACAGCCGCGCAATCTCGCGGGACGATTCGGCGCGCTTCAATTCATCGCCAGCTGTCAGAACCTCTGCTGTAATTTGTTCGACCACTGCGTTCGCCCGCAGGATGTCGTCGTTCATTTCAGGAGCTTCGAGTTCTGCAAGCAGTTGCCCATCGCGAACGCGATCGCCCAGATCCACCCGGATCGTCTTAACGAACCCAGCGACCTTGGCCATCACATCGACTTCTTGAAATGGCTGGAATTCTGCGGTCATTTCGGTACTCGCGGCGATACTGCTCCGCGTCACCGGCGCAACAGCGACCATTGGCAACTCCGCACTGTGGACGTTTGCCGCGGCGGGCATCCCATTCGAACATCCGGAAAGATAGGCAGCGAGAGCGGTGAACAGAAGCGTGATCAGATGTTGTCTCAACGAAGTGCTCCTATTGCGAAGTTCAAAGTGGCGATGCGCTGCAGGTAGTCGTACTTGGCGCTCGCGGACTGGACCTGGGCGGAAACCAGCGCGAGTTGAGATTGCGTAAGCTCCACGATGCCGCTCAATCCGGCGTCGTACCGGCTTTGCGCAAGGCGCAGGGCCACATTGGTCTGCTCCATCATGCGATTGGTTACGGCCAGCCGCTGCCATGCCATATCGGCGTCCTGCCAGGACGTACGGACGGCGGCCGCAATTTGAATCTGTAGCGCGTCCACGTCCTTGCCAGCGCTGCGTGCGCGCAGTTCCGCCTCGATCTGTCGGCTCTTGAAAAGCCCGCCGTTCAGGAACGGCAGCGTGACATTCACCCCCGCGGCGCTATAGGTCGCCTGCGCGCCATTGCGATGAAACGGCACAGCGCCCGCCGCGCCCAGCACGCTGATGTTCGGGTAACGTAATCTGTGTTCGGCCGCGGCAAGGCGCTCGGCGGCGGCCACGTTCAGCTTCGCGGCACCGAGCTCCGGCCTGTTGCGCAGCGCGGCTTCCACAAGTTCCTCGGTCTGATCCGACACCTTTTCCGGCAGACCGACATCCGTCAGACGGTAACGGTGCGGACCTTGCTCGCCCATCGCCGCGGCGAGTTGTGCGTCGGCCGCACGCGCTGCATTCTCCGCCTGGAATAGCGCGAGTTCAGCATCCGACACCGCTACGTCGGCAAAGCTGCGGTCTAGCGTCGATCGCAGTCCGCTTTCGGCGAGGGCGCCAATCTGGCGAAGCGTCGACCGTTGCATGTCCACACGCGATTGCATGACCTTCAGCACCGCCTGGGCGGACAGCGATGCGTAGTAAACACGCTCAACCTCAAGCAGGATGCGAGCCTTCACGGTCCCGATGTTCTGTTCGAGGGACTGTGTACGAAGGCGCGCGGATTCGGCAAGCTCATGCGTGCGGCCAAAGTCCGTGACGAGCTGCGAGATTCCAAATCCGACTGCGGCACGCGTCGCGAGACCTTGCGCCTGCAGCGTTCCTGCCGCAATTGTTGTTCCCGCATCCGCGCCGACCGCCGTCGCCGCGATGTTCAACTGCGGCCGTAACGCAGACTTTACTTGCGCAACCTGTTCGCCGGTGGCTTGCGCGGTCAGCGAAGCCGACGCCAGAGACGGATGGTTTGCGACGGCCGCGCGCTGGGCCTGTTCTAGCGTCAGCGTGGTCGTATCTTGCGCGATGGTAGCCAGAAGCCAAATCAGCGGCGCCGTCAAATCGTTCGCTCCCGCCGGGCCGCAGCCTTGTAGACAGTTGTGTCCTGCGCTTCCACCAGCCCGTCGGTGACCAAGTTCAGCAGATCCGGCAGAATCTCGTAGAACTTTTCCACCGATTCCACAAACTCGATACGTATGGGCCGGTGATCGCCTTCGCGGACGTGGATCTTGCGGTGGGTACCAAAGCCAGCAGCCGGCCGGATGAGGTTCGCGCCGGATATGCCGCGATCCAGAAGAAAATGGAAGACCTCGTTGTAGAGGAAGTCCGTGGCCGCGGACGTGTCTTCGTTGAGGTGGATGGTAACTTTTTTCGCGGGTCCTGGAACAAGCATTGCGTTACGCTGGAATCGCCGGACGATCCTTTACTTTTTGTTTTAAGACGGATCGTGTTACAGGACCACTGAAGAGAATCTGAAGATTGCCTTAATCCAGGTTCAGAATATGTTCAGTTGCCCAGACCGAAGTCGTACCGCAAGATGAGAATGCCGCGGTGTTGCACATACTCGTTGTAGAAGATGAACCGAAACTCGCTCAGGCGTTACGCGAAGGGCTGGAGGAGCAGCAGTACCGCGTTACAGTCGCGCGTACGGGCGAGGACGCGTTTTTTCGCCTGCATTCCGAAAAGTTCGATCTTGTGACGCTGGACGTCATGTTGCCCGGGCGTAGCGGGCTCGAGATACTGGCGCGGCTTCGGGAACAGGGGCTGACGACACCGGTACTGTTACTTACCGCGCGGGATTCGATCGAAGATCGGGTGTACGGCCTGGACGCGGGCGCCGACGATTACCTGGTAAAGCCATTCGCATTTCCGGAGTTGCTGGCGCGTATGCGTGCCTTGCTCCGTCGAGGTGCCGCTGGTGGCGTACCGGCTGAGAAGACCGGGCAAAAGCTCAGCGTCGCCAACCTTTCTATCGATACGGCACGACGCGAAGTCCTGCGAGGTTCCACGCATCTCGATCTCACGGCCCGCGAGTACGATCTGCTCGAATACTTGATGCGGCATCAGGGCTCGGTGGTGTCCCGCGAAATGCTGGCGCGAGACGTATGGAAGGAGACCGCCCGGGCGACGCCGATCGACAATGTCATCGATGTGCACGTGGCGCGCCTTCGACGCAAGATCGACGACGGTTTCGACGCAAAGCTTCTACATACGGTCCGGGGTGTCGGGTTCATTCTGCGCGAAGAAGAGGTCGCCGCGCAATGAACATTCGTACCCGCCTGACTCTTGCGTTTGTGGGAGTTCTTGCTCTGGTTGTGCTGCTGTACTCGACGGCCGCCATCGCAATTCAGATGCGGCAGTTGCGCGCGCAACTGGTGCGGCACGCCATTCAGGACGTCGAAACGGTGGAGGGTTTGCTGTACTTTGCACCGAACGGAAAGCTTGTGATGAACGAGGAGTATCACAACCATCCGGAGTCCAAGAAGGTGCTGGAACGGCTGCTGGAGGTACGCAGTCCGTCGGGCGATCTACTGCTGCGGAATGAACTTCTTGGGGCGCGATCGCTGGGCGAACGGATGCTGCCCAATGAAGGCGTAGGCGGCTATTCGCAACGCGAGTTTACGCTGGCCGACGGTACGCAGGTTCAGATGGTGAGCCGACGGCATGACTTTCGGGGAAGGCCTGCCATCATCCGCATAGCGTACGATGAAACTCCGCTGTGGGCGCAGATCCGGTCCTCGGTTCTCGCGCTGATTTTGCCGTTGCCGGTGATCGTTGCGCTGGCGTGGCTGGCCGGATACTGGCTGGCGGGCAGCGCCTTACGGCCCATCCAGAATCTTGCCAAACGCGCGGAGGAGATTACCAGCGACCGGTTGCATGAGCGGTTGCCGGTGAACAAATCCGACGGTGAGCTTGCGGATCTCGCGGCGTCGTTCAACGAGGTCCTGACGCGGCTCGAGCGGGCGTTCGACCGGCTGCGGCGGTTCACCTCGGACGCTTCGCATGAATTGCGAACTCCTCTAGCAGCGATGCGCAGTGTGGGCGAGGTAGGGTTGCAGCGCCGCAAGGACGCCGACGGATACCGGGACGTAATCGGCAGCATGCTCGAAGAGGCCAATCGGCTGACGCAACTGGTGGAGAACCTCTTGACGATCGCCCGCGCTGACGCCGGACAGATTCGGTTAAACACGACGGATTTCCACGCGTCAGGACTGGCCCACGAATGTGGATCGTTATTCGAAGCCGTTCTGGACGAGAGCCAGCAAAAACTCACCATCCTGATTTCCCAGGACAGCGTCATTCATGGCGATTGGTTACTGTTGCGGCAGGCGCTACTGAACATCCTCCACAACGCAATCAAGTTTTCACCTGCGGGCGGCGAAATCGAATTGCGGGTGAGTCATGTCGACGGTCAGGCGATATTCGAGGTGAGAGACCAAGGACCTGGAATTCCAGCAGAGGACCTCGATAGAATTTTCGATCGCTTCTATCGCGTGGATGAGTCGCGTTCGCGTGTCACAGACGGCACCGGACTAGGTCTCTCTATCGCGCGATGGAATATCGAGATTCATAAGGGACAGATCAGAGCAAGCAGCGACGATGGCGTGGGTGCAACGCTAGTCCTCGCCGTTCCAGCTCAGAAGACTTATCAACTGCCGCCCGGCGCGCTGACTGGTGTGGCCTCAGAGATGTAGTTTGCGCCGACGGCGCGCCGGTGATTGCAAGATTACGCAGATCACAAATGCCACTACCAAGATCGCCGGAGGAATCAGGCCGCGCATAAACATCAGACCTCCAAGGCTTGTATTTTCAATCGTATTGGGTTTTGATTACCTGCCCAATTATCTCGATTCGTCGGCAAATCTGGAGGTCAGCCCGAAACGGCGTTCTGGGAGCTCGACGGTTGCTCTTTGAGGATTAATCGGGCCTGGAAAGTGCAATGGGCGTACGAGCCTGAAGCCCGGGCAAGTTGCCGTGACACCATGGCCTTGCCTGGTTGTTTAGCCCTGGTCTGCCGACGGCCCATTCCACTAGCGAGCACAGCTTGTCCTCTTTTGCACGACCGAACAGCCCGGCGCAACAGTTAGGCGCTGCCCATCCTGGCTGATCGTAACGGGGCAATCGGGCCAAACGGCCCGAATCCTTCGGAGCCATTGTTCAAGCATTCCCCGAAACCTACTGGGCCTAAGAGTATTCAATGCAGCCGAGCTGCTGGGTCAACCCATAGGGCCCAAAAAGCGGAATCGGTTCCGGTCCTTTCGCAGTAAAGCATCGATAGCTCAGCCACAAGAAAAGGTCCAGCAAGCCCGGAGCAGCAGCGAAGACTTTGACCGCGTCGAGGTCAGCAGGGATTGGATGCGCAGAAAGCTCCGCGTAGAATTCATCACTCAGGGTAATGACGTTCTCGCCCCCGGGTATCCCGGTATCGCGGTCGTACCAGATCTCTGCAGCTTTTAGGAATGCAAAGCGGCCTCGCTGCACGGCAACAGACGTCGAACCGGTCGTCTGAGCCGCCCTTGGCCATCCCGAAAACCTCTAACATCTCCGCGGCTGACCGGAATCGTATGACATTGGATTTTTGACGCACGGCCAATGTGGCTAGGAGTATCAGGACCAATCGGTCCTGCCCGAAGGGCAATCCAAAATCAGGGTGGCCCGTAACCTGCAGTCGAAAGCTGCCGTTATGTAGTTCAAGCAATAGTTGATCTTTGGGAGGGCGTCGGATCGGCAAGCCACAAAGAATAAACGGTCGAGAAGAGAACGCGAGTGATTGATTCCCGCTTTGCCGGTTCGCTCGAACCAAAGAGATGCCTTCGGCCTGCTTCAGCCTGTAGCGCGATACGATGAACTCGGAGTGCGTTTCGCGGAGCAGGTCGCTTGCTCGGACTAGCATCGCTCAGTGCTCCACAGCCGACCTCCTTGTGACTGATTTGTGTCCACCATCTCACTCGATGCCACTCGATCACACACGATAATCGCGTGTAAACCGTTGTAAACGCGTGGGATCGAGTGTGATACCTAGCTTGAGGTGCTAGCGGGTAACACCGTGCAGGTTCAAGTCCTGTCCTCCGCACCAATTTCTAAAGGCCACTGTATCTTATTGATGCGGCGGCCTTTATCCATTCAGGAGCACGTTGCCCGTTGGGATGGTAAGGCGTTCAGGAGACATCCGTCCTTGGCCGCCGTAAGCTTCAAAAGAACACTACATTATCGTTTTGCAGATAGGGAACGCTTGCATCCCATGGCGGCGGCGTGTAAATTACCCTTAATGTTCAGCGTTTTGATCGACAAAAGGAGTTGTGCCCTGTTGCTGCTCCTGTCCTTGGGCCTTCGTGCGCAAGGTCTTGACGGGTCCATCACCGGAGTGGTGCTCGATCCGGGTGGCGCGGCAGTGCCCGATGTAAAAGTGACACTGCTGAACGAAGCCACTGGATTCTCGCGTGAAGCCGTTACCAACGCGCAGGGACGCTACGTCGCCTACGCGTTGCCAACAGGTCCTTACCGGATCACCGTCGAGGCGCAAGGTTTTCAACGCCTCTCGCGAAGCGGCACGACGCTGGGTGCGGCTGATGCTCTTACGGTTGATCTCACGCTCACCGTCGGCGACGTGAAACAGACCATCGAAGTCACAGAAACCACGCCGTTGTTGCAGGCACAGACGGCCATGGTGTCGTCGCTTGTGACGAACGAGAAGATTGTCGAGATTCCCCTGCAATCGCGAACCTTCACCGGCCTTTTGTTGTTGAGCCCCGGAGCGACGACCGGTTCGGCCGGCAACCTCACGACTTCTCCATACGCGATGCGTGGCAACGTCAACATCACGGTAAACGGTTCAAGCCCGCAAAATAACAGCTATTTCATCGACGGCATGGTGAACCGCAACCTGTGGTTAAGCACGCTCATCATGGTTCCCACGGTGGACTCGATCCAGGAAATGCGCGTGATCACCAGCAACTACACCGCCGAATACGGGATTGCGGCAGGCGCCATTACTATCGTGCAGACCAAGTCCGGCACGAACCGGATTCGCGGCAATGTCTACGAGTTCCTGCGCAACGACAAACTCGATGCGAACACGTTCTTCAACAATCGCGCGGGCGTCGCGAAGCCGGCATTTCGCCGCAACGAGTTCGGCGGGACCATCGGCGGGCCGATCCGCAAGGACCGTACGTTCTTCTTCGCCGATTATCAGGGGATTCGCGTCCGGCAGCCCTTGTCGTCCGTCTCGACGATCCCGACGCTAACGCAACGCAACATGGTATTGACGGGGAACTTCAGCGCGCTTGGCACGCAGATTTATGACCCTGCGACCTCCGCTGGTGGCGTTCGCGCGCCGTTTGCCGGCAATCAGATTCCGCTGAATCGCCTCGATCCCGCGACTCGCAATCTCATTTCGCTATTGCCAACGCCGACGACCGATGCGGCTACGCGGAACTTCGTATTCAATCCCAAGATCAAGCAGCGGACCGATCAGTTCGACACGCGGCTGGATCACAATCTCGGCCAGGCGGACCGCCTCTTCTTCAAGTACAGCTTTGACAATACGACTCTCGAAACGCCCGGTGTCCTGCCGGTCGGCAACAACGCTGGCAAAATCCCGATCGGCGAGTTTCTGTCGACTGCGGGTTCTGGTGTCGGCACCACGACTCCGTTACGCAACCAGTCGGGCATTTTGAACTACGTCAAGGTGTTTTCCCCGACTTTATTGAATGAGGCGCGTACTGGTGTGGTCCGTTGGAACCAGAATATTAACCCGCTGAACAACCAGTTCAACACGGCCGATGCGGTGGGCATTCCCGGGATTAATATCAACGACAAGTCGGGCGGTCTTCCGGCGCTCAACGTCACCGGGTTTCAGACCATTGGTGATTCTTCAACGTTCCCGGAAACCAGCCAGATGACCTCGTTTCAGTTTGAGGATGTACTGACATGGACGAAAGGGAATCACACGTTGAAGGCGGGCGCGATCTTCGTACGCCATCGCTTCAACGGCTTTTCGGCATTCCCGACACGTGGAACCTTTACTTTTAACGGTCAGTTCACGCGTCAGATCGGAGCCGCTGGCGCGGCGAGCGCACTTGCGGACTTCGCATTAGGTGCCTACGACAGTGTCAACCGCAACATCCTTGTGGGAACGTTCGGCATGCGCTTCTGGAACCTGGGTACGTTTGTGGACGACACGTGGCGCGTCAACAACCGGCTCACCTGGAACTTCGGCGTTCGCTACGACATTCAGGCTCCGCCATACGAGGTGAACAACCGCTGGGCGAACTTTAACCTGAATACGGCGCGCCTGGAACTGGCCTCGGGCAGCGGATCGTCGCGGCGCCTGCGCAATCTCGACCTTAACAACCTCGCTCCGCGCACCGGCATCACGTATATGCTCACCAAGGACCGTAAGACGGTGTTCCGTTCCGGATTTGGTGTTTCGTATGTCGAGGCGGGACAGGGTGGCGGACAGCTGTATAAGAATCTGCCGTACTTCTTCTCGCAGGTGGTTGCCACCGACCAGAACGCCGCGCCCCCCGGGTTTCTTGCGAACGGTTTGCCGACGCCGGTTGCACCGGATCCCACAAATTCGGCCGCGTTGTCCTCCGGGAGCCCGACGGCGTGGGATTACAACCTTCAGTCGACGCGCGTTACCCAATGGAGCGCGGGCATCCAGCGCGAACTGATTAGCGACCTGCTGGTGGACGTCACCTATATCGGCACGCGCACCAACGGTCTGATCGCGCCGATCAACATCAACCAATCGGTACCGGGCCCAGGCGCGCAGGATCCGCGGCGGCCTTTTTATTCCCTGAATCCACGGCTTGTGAATTTGAATTACCGCACCAATGCCGGCGACGCAAAGTACCACGGGCTGCAGGTCCGCGTGGAACGGCGCATGCGAGCCGGGTTGTCGGCGTCGCTGGCATATACGTTCGCGAAGTACATGTCGGACTCGGCGCAGATCAACGGCGGTGGAAATGGCGCGCCGCAGAACGTCCGCTGCTATGCCTGCGAATGGGGCAACATGCCGGAGGATCGCCGGAACATTCTGGTGTTCAACCATGTGTGGGAACTGCCGTTTGGCAAAGGACGCAAGTTCTTGCAGAGCGGACCGGCGGGCTGGGTGCTGGGCAACTGGGACCTGGGTGGCGTATGGACCGCGACCTCCGGCGATCGCTTCACGGCGACTCTTGCCGCAGCCGTTTCGAACTCGGCGGGAGGAGGCGGAGACCGGCCGAACCGCATCGCGGACGGCAATCTGCCATCGGATCAACGCACGATTGACCGTTGGTTCGATACCAGCGCGTTCGTCGCGCCGGCGCAGTTTACATTCGGTAACAGCGCTCGCGGCATTCTGATCGGACCGGGCGCGTTTACGACCAACCTAAATGTGCAGCGCAATTTCCCGATCGGCGAACGGTTCCGGCTGCAGTTCCGCACAGAAATGTACAATGCCTTCAACCGTGCGAATTTCGCCACGCCCAATGCCGCGATCGGCAACGCACAGGCGGGACAAATCAGTAGTACCGCGGAAGCGCGTACCATGCAGTTGGCTTTGAAGCTGTACTTCTGAGGAAAAAGGAACGGATACTCGTGAACCGTCGGGAATTTTTGGGCGCGGCAACCCTAGGGATGGCGGCCACTACGATGCGCGCGGCCGAATCCCGGCCACCCAACTTCGTTTTCATTTATGCGGACGATCTTGGCTACGGCGATCTGAGCTGTTATGGCGCCACGGCACAGAAGACGCCTCGCCTCGATCGCATGGCCGCCGAAGGTGTGCGGTTCACGAACGTCTTTGTCCCTACGCCGTACTGTGCGCCATCGCGGTGTTCCCTGCTGACGGGCCGGTATCCGTTCCGCAGCGGTATGGTGTTCAATCCCGCACCTGACGCCGGGATCAACGATGTAGGACTTCCGGCCAGTGAACTGACGATCGCCGAGTTGCTGAAGCCCAAGGGTTATGCGACCAAGTGCATCGGCAAGTGGCATCTCGGGCACACGGAGAAGTTTCTGCCGCGTACGCAGGGCTTCGACGAGTACTACGGCATCCTGTACTCGAACGATATGCGTCCCGTGCAGATCATCGAGAACGACAAGGTTGCCGTCTATCCGGTCAACCAAACGACCATCACTCGCGACTACACCAACCGGGCGATTGAGTTCATCGAGCGAAACAAACGGAAGCCGTTCTTCCTGTATTTGCCGCATGCGATGCCGCATAAGCCACTGGCTGCTTCCGAGGAGTTCTACACGCCGGAAACACCGAACGACCTCTATTCGGACGTGCTGCGCGAGCTCGACCATGAGTGTGGCCGCCTGCTCGACGCGATCGGGCGGCTGGGACTGGACAACAATACGCTCGTCATCTTCGCTTCCGACAACGGTCCTTGGTTCGGAGGCAGCACCGGCGGGCTGCGCGCGATGAAGGCCAGTTCGTTCGATGGCGGCCTGAAGGTGCCGTTCATCGCTCGCTGGCCCGGCAAGATTCCCACCGGCCGAACCTGCGGTGAGATTGCAGGTGTGATCGATGTTCTTCCCACGATCTGCGGGCTCGCCGGCGTGAAGGTGCCGGCGGATCGTGTCATTGACGGGAAGGACATTTGGCCTCTGATGACCAACACGGACGTCAAGAGTCCGCATGAGGCATTGTTCAGTATGAACGGTGCGCAACTGGCCACGATCCGCACGGGGCAATGGAAGCTGCATGTCCAGCAACCGGTGCTGGGCAGCCCCTATCTGGAACCCGCGAAAGCGAAGCAGTGGGTGGATCCTCGCGGTCCCGATGGCGTAACGCTACTGGCGCAATTCGAGCAGCCCAATCCGAGCGATTATCCCGGCCTGCGAACCGGGGATGCGCCCAAGCCGATGATGCTGTTCGATATGGTGAACGATCCAGGAGAGCAATACGACGTCGCGGCGAAGCACCCCGAAGTAGTCGCCAGGCTGAAGGCGGTGTTCGACAAAATGAACGCCGAGGTTCCGGTGATCAACCGCCCGGAACGTCATGGAGCAGGCGGTGTCCAGCGTCTCACAGGCGGGAGCCTTCGGTACGATCAGCTACCCAAGAAGTCTCCCTCGCCGAAGTAGCGACTCGATGGTGACTGCGCTCATATAGAGCGCAGCAACACCACAGCTGCCCATCACGTTCTGCCATCCATAGTGTTCCAAACATTTCTGGAACTCGCGAATTCGTAAACTCTTCTAAATAGATAAGACCCTCTGCGTATGTCCGGTAATACGAGGATTTGAAGGAGGACTTAAGGGACTTTTGCGTCGGCACTATCTAAATGGGGTCAACGTTATGTCCGAAGAGAGCCTATATACATGAAACGTTTTGAAGTTGTCGCGGTTGCCTGCGTCGCCATGTCAATCGCGAGCGGTATGGAATTAGTTAACGTTCCACTTGCCGAAGGAAATCAGTGGGAGCTTGTCAATTCGGCGACCGCTACTACTTACACCGTTTCTGTTCCTTCCAGCTTTAAAGTTGGCGATAAGCGGATTTCGAAGTTTGCCGTCACCACGCCTTTCTGGGCGCTAACCTTTCTGGTTAGTCCCGAGAACAACGAACTCAAGATAGAAGGGATGGACTATCCGCAGGCCAGGTACTATTTCACTGGTGGAAGCCTCTTTCAGGAGAATGTACAGGCAGGTGCGCAGTGGACCAACTTCCTGGGCACAACCCGGCTTGTTTCCACTGGCCTGACGATTTCAACTCCCGCCGGAACATTCCGGAACGTCAGCCGCTACGAAGTGATGTTCGGCGGTTCGCCGATGGACTGGTTCCTGGCTCCGAATGTCGGGATTGTGCGAATCGGATCGGATTCCTTTCCATATCTTTTAAAAACCTATCGCGCAGCGCCTTGGGCTGAGCCAGCGACTCAATCGATTAGTGCGTCTTGTCCAAAAGTAGGCATCGCTCCGAATCCCACCGCCAACGGTGACTTCTCAACTGCCGGGGAGCGGCAGGCATTGATCAAGGCCGTTGACGCCGGTTCACGTTTTCTGCACATCAGCGCGAGCTGGGCCGAACTGGAACCCTCGCCCAATGTCTATTCTCTGGCTGCATTGCAGCGTCAGATGGAATGGGCCGCAGCGTATGGCATGGACGGTATTCTGACAGTAAAGACGATAGACAACACCGTTGTATCAATGCCATCCGACTTGACGGGGCGTAGCCTCAACGATCCCGTCGTGCTTTCGCGATTCAAGAACCTGCTTTCGGCGATCGCTCCGATCCTAAACAGCAGCATCAAAGCGATCAACGTCGGCAACGAGGTCAATGCGTACTTCGCACGCCAGCAAACGGCGATCGTGCCGTTCATCGCCTTCACGCAAGCGTCTTCAGCCCATTTGAAATCGCTGAATAAACGGTTGCCTGTTGGCGCGACTTTCGCCTTTGCGGATTTCAAGCGCGACGACGGGATTGTCCGCTTCATTTTGCCGTATATCGAGCAGGTCAGCTTCACCTACTATCCTTTGCGCGAGGATTGGGTGGCCGTCTCGCCAACGGTGAGTTGGGATTTAGGCGAGATGGTTCGAGCGGCGGCTGGCAAGCCTCTATTCTTGACCGAGGCGGGATTTCCTTCGTCTGCGTTGCTGTCGTCCGATAACGCGACGCAGCAACGCTTTTATGCCGCCCTATTGCAAGAAAGCCGGAAATACCCAACCAAGATTGGCGGTATCAGCTTCTTCGCGATGAGTGACATCCCGACTTCTGTTGTTTCTCAGTTGTCGACGTATTACGGCTCGAATGCCTCGCGGTTTATTGCGTTCCTCGCGTCGCTCGGACTACACGACCAATTGGGCGCGCCAAAGCCAGCGTGGGACACATTCGTGACGGAGGCGCGCGCGATGGTGTCCACGAGCTGTTCCGCAACCCAGCTCTTAAATTAGCCGCCTCCGAACGTACGGACGATGTGGCGCAACTTCTGGTCAACGTGCGATTCCCAGCTATGGCCTTTGGCTAGCTTGATGCGCCGTTCGCTCGCCGCAGTCCCCGTTTCTGCGAGCGCCTCCCCAATCGCCTCCACCGTCTCAGCGGGTGTTGCTGCGATTCTGACGTAGTCCGAAACAGTCTTCACAGCGGGAATTGGGGTAGCTACCACGGGCTTGCCCGACGCCAGGTACTCAAACAGCTTCAGCGGGAAGATGTACTTCGTCGTTTCATTCACTCGATAGGGCATGAGGCAGACGTTCATGCCCTTCAGATAAGCCGGCAACTGATCCACCTTCTTCATCCCAAGGACATGGATATTCGGCAGATCGGGAATCAACTCCCGGGTGCCGCCAATGAAGCCCCCGGCGATCACCACGTTCCAATGCTTGTTGCGGGCAACCGCGGCAATCAGATCGGCGTCAAACCGTAACTCGTCGATCATGCCGACAAAACCGATCCGCGGCTCGGGAACTACGGCAAGATCCGCGGGAACCTCCGTCGCGGGATCGGCCGCCTTCATAAAGTGCGGAACATCTGCCGCATGATTGACGACATAAACCCGCGCATTGTGCTCTTTCTTCTTTTCGTAGAGTGGCTGGGATCCGACGAACACAACATCGGCTCTGCGAGTGAGCTCCTCGTCGATTTGCGTAATGTAGCGGCGCTCCACGCTGTGCATAAAGAACGACGGCCAATCGTCGACGCAATCGTAAATTACATGCCGGAATGGGATGTCCAATGCCGTTAGCGATTGCGCAAAGAACGCCCACAGCCATGGGCGGTCCATACTCATCTTCTTTAGCAGCGACCGTAACTCGCGCGAATACAGCTTGGAGTTGATCGAATGAGAGGCCGCGAGCTTCATATTCAGTGGCAAATATGGATAGCCGGGCCGGTAAACAAACAGGTTCGGCCGGACCTCCCGCAATTGCGGCACGCCCTGACGAATCTGCTGCTGGAACACTTGATTGCCATTGCGCAGGCGCGAGATCGCGGCGTGGAACGGTTCCACGTATAGGACCCGATTTGCAGGGGCAAGCCTCGCCATCACCTGTTGAACCGGAGTCCAATGCGCGTCCCATTCCTGCGTTGCCAGGCAGACGATGTCCTGCCCTTGCAAGAGTCCGCTAACCGAGGCGCTCATTGCTGGACTTCCTGGCGCCGCAAGATGTCGGCTACCACTGTGCCGATCTCGGCCTTGAACTGTTTCCGCGGTTCGTAGCCGAGCATCGCTCGCGCTTTCGAAATCCCGGCAATCGAGTAGCGTAGTTCGCCGGCCGCGGCGTCGACATGGAGGGCCTGTGATGAGATTTGCATGGCGTTCGCCACTGCCCTGTACACTTCATTCACCGTCGTTGCGACCCCGGTCCCGACATTGAAGGTCTCTCCGTCTACGGGCGCCGTGATCGCGTGGTGAAATGCCTGTGCGACATCTGAGACATGGACAAAATCACGTGCCTGCAGGCCATCGCCGAAGATGCGAGGTTGTTTCCCCTGTGCCAGTTGATTCACAAAAATCGTGACCACGCCGACGTAAGGGCTAAAGACCTGTCCGGCGCCATAGGTATTGAAAAGGCGAAGGACCACGCTTTCGATGCCCGCCTGTGCCGCGAGATTGTGGGTAAGCCGTTCTGAAGCGAGCTTGGAGATGCCATATGGCGATATCGGAACCGTGGGGTGTGTTTCCGCGATTGGCTCTGGCCTTGCGGCGTCACTGTAGACGGCCATGGACGACGTAGATACCACTCTGCGAACTCCGCCTGCCTTGGCCGCCGCGCTCAGCACCGACGCCGTTCCCGACACGTTCGTCATCGTATCTTCCACGACGAAGTCGAATGATGAGCGAATCGCAACGCGCGCGGCGAGGTGCAGTACCGTGTCGCAACCCCGAATGGCCTTCGCACATGCGTCGCGATCCAGAATATCGCCGACAATCAGTTCTACGCCGGCCGGCACATTGCCTCGCTGACCGGTGCTGAGATTGTCCAGAATGCGGACTTCATAGCCCAGGTCGAGGAGCAGCCGTGTCAGGTGAGAGCCGATGAAGCCAGCGCCTCCGGTGATACAAATGGGGTTTAGACG
>JAFDVT010000844.1 GCA_018268875.1 Acidobacteriota bacterium | reverse complement strand
CTGGCCTGGAACGGCTCAGTCTGTTCTACTTACGCTAATGGTTCTTGTCACCGGCGGGTCCGGCTTCATCGGAACATATTGCATTCGTCAGCTTCTGGAACAGGGGCACGCGGTTCGAACCACGGTGCGTTCCGCCAACCGGCCCGTGCCTAAGGATGTGGAAGCCGTCGTCGCGGACCTTGCGGACGACAGTGGTTGGAAGGATGCCGTCCAGGGTTGCGACTACGTCCTGCACGTCGCGTCGCCGTTTCCGGGCGGAGTTCCCAAGCACGAGGACGACCTGATCGTTCCGGCGCGTGAAGGAACGCTGCGGGTTCTGCGCGCCGCACGCGATTCGGGCACCGTCAAGCGCGTCGTCGTAACCTCGTCGTTCGCCGCCATCGGCTACGGCCATCCCTCGCGTCCGGCGCACGTGTTTTCGGAGACCGATTGGACCGATCCCAACGGCGACGTCAGCGCCTACGTCAAGTCCAAGACGCTTGCCGAACGCGCCGCCTGGGACTTCCTCGCCCGCGAAGGCGGCGGTCTGGAACTCGCGGTGGTCAACCCGGTGGCAGTGCTGGGTCCGGTGTTCAGCGCGGATTACGCAAGCTCCATCGGTCTCGTCAAACGAATGCTTGAAGGCGGCATGCCGGGCTGTCCGCCGCTGTGGTTCGGCGTTGTCGACGTTCGCGACGTCGCGGACCTGCACTTGCGTGCGATGACGGACCCCAAAGCCAAAGGCGAACGTTTCCTGTGCGCATCGGATTTCGTCAGCGTTTATGAGATGGCCCAGATCCTAAAAAGACGTCTGCCTGCCGAAGACAGCGCAAAGGTTCCGACCCGCAAGCTGCCGGCGTGGCTGATCCGGGCGGGAGCCATCTTTAATAAAGACGCACGCCAGGTGGTCCCCGAGCTTGGCAAAGTGAAGCAGGCCACGAACGCCAAAGCCCGCAATCTTTTGGGATGGAATCCGCGCAGTGTGGAGGAAGCCGTGGTTGCGACCGCGCTGAGTTTGAAACAGTTGCGGTAGCGGACGTGTATCATGCAAGTGATGCCGTTCTTCGCCGCAGCATTCTTGCTGGCAGCAGCCGCAGCGACGCCCACCACCAAGGCGGTGGACTTCGATCGCGACATTCGCCCCATCCTTTCCGACCACTGCTTTGCCTGCCATGGTCCCGACGACGCCAATCGCAAAGCGGGCGTGCGTTTTGATCAAAAAGATGCGGTGATCGGCCGGACCATCGTCCCTGGCGACCCTGGAAAATCGCGCCTTTTCGTGCGTATGAGCCATGAAAAGGCCGGCATGCGGATGCCTCCGGCAACCTTCGGACGCCAACCCAGCGCGCAGCAGATCGAAACCGTTCGCAAGTGGATTGAACAGGGCGCCGAATGGAAAACGCATTGGGCGTATCAACAACCCAAGGCGCAAACGCCACCGGCCACCGCATCCAAGTGGGTTCGCAACGGTATCGATAACTTTGTGCTCGCACGGCTCGAAAAACAGAACCTGAAGCCATCGGCCGAAGCGCCCAAAGCGACGTTGCTGCGCCGTCTGTCGCTCGATTTGACGGGCCTTCCGCCAACGACTGAGGAGATGAAAGCGTTCCTGGCCGACAAGTCGCCGAACGCGTATGAAAAGCAGGTGGACCGTCTGCTCGCCTCGCCGCACTACGGCGAACGCATGGCGATGCAGTGGCTGGATCTTGCGCGTTACGCCGACACGCACGGCTATCACATCGATTCGCATCGCGACATGTGGCCCTGGCGCGACTGGGTGATCCGCGCGTTCAACAACAACATGGGGTACGACCGGTTCACCGTCGAACAACTCGCGGGCGACCTGTTGCCGAATCCCACCAAGGATCAGTTGATCGCCACCGGATTCAACCGCAATCACATGATCAATTACGAAGGCGGCGCGATCCCGGAAGAGTACCTGGTGGAGTACGTCGCCGACCGCGTGGACACGACGTCCAACGTGTGGATGGCGATGACGATGGGTTGCGCGCGCTGTCACGATCATAAGTACGATCCCATCAAACAGGCCGATTTTTATAAGTTTTTCGCCTTCTTCAACACCGTTGCTGAAAAAGGCCTCGACGGAACGATGGGCAACGCGGCGCCGTCGATGCAGCTTCCGGACGACACGCAAAAGAAGCAGTTGGACGAGATCAACGCCGCCATCACGCGTCGGGAAGCGCAACTCGCGCCCGCCAACGTCGACCCGCTTTACAACGCCTGGGAAGCCTCGCTTCCCACCCCCGACCTCGCGGGACCTGAGTCCCTGCGAAAGAATCTGCAGTTCCACTACGACTTTGAAGGCAACCTGTTCGACACCTCCGGCCGCTACCGCCATGCCAAGGCGATCGGCGCGAATGACCCCGCCTTCAATACGTCCGGCGTAGGCCGCGGCGTCGACTTCGATGGCTCAACGATGACGATCTCCGCGGGACCCGCCGAAATCGCCGCGCCGTTCACGCTCGCCTTCTGGATGCGCTTCAACCAGCAGAAGGAAACGACGGTGATGCGCAAGGGCGCAGGGTTCGAGGTGTGGTACGAGAAGCCGGTCGTGCTCAGCCGCCATCGCCGGTTCGCGACGTTGCACATCGACCTGGGAGCGAATCGTTACCAGTCGAAAGACATGTTGGCGTTCGGCGACCTGAAGCACCTGGCCATTGTTTCCGCCAACGACGCTTCGGTCAAGCTGTACGTCGCGGGCGTGGAAATGCCGCTCGAACGCATCGGTCCCGCAAGCCCGGTGAGCCGTCTGCAAAGCGCCGAGGCTTTGGAGATCGCGCCGGTGACCAAGCGTGCTCGCTTCAAAGGTCAGATCGACGACTTGCGCCTGTATTCGCGGGCCATCGGGAACGACGAGATCTATCAACTGGCTGTCCATCAGCAGGCGCCTCCCGTGCTCGCGATCGCCAAGGCGAAGCGCAGCAAGGCGCAGAATGAGTACCTTCGCGAATACTTCCTCACGCAGTTCGCGCCGGCGGAACTCAAGGAAGCCAACGCCGATCTCAAGCGCCTGAAGGAACGCAAGGGCGACCTGGAAGACGCCATCCCGAACACGATGGTGATGAAGGAAGCCGACAAGCCTCGCGACACATTCATCCTTGCGCGCGGCGACTATCGCAACGCCACGCAGAAGGTGGAACCGCAGGTTCCTGGCGTACTTCCTCCGCTCCCGGCAGGCGTCAAAGCGGACCGTCTGGCGCTGGCCAAATGGCTGACCGACCCCAACCACCCGCTTACCGCGCGTGTCGCCGTCAATCGTTTCTGGCAGCTGTATTTCGGCCTCGGCATCGTCAAAACCAGCGAGGATTTCGGCTCCCAGGGTGAGCCGCCCAGCCATCCCGAAATGCTCGATTGGCTTGCCGTCAACTTCGTGAAGTCCGGATGGGACGTCAAGGCGCTGCAACGCCTCATCGTCACGTCCGCGACCTACCGCCAGTCGTCGAAAGTCACGCCGCAACTTCTGGAAGCGGACCCGCAGAACCGCCTGCTCGCCCGCATGTCGCGCTTCCGTCTGCCCGCGGAGGTGGTTCGTGACAATGCCCTTGCGATCTCGGGTCTTCTGAATGAAGAGGTCGGAGGCCGCAGCGTCTATCCGTATCAACCTCCGGGACTCTGGGAAGAACTCGCGTACGGCGACCGTTTCACCGCCCAAACCTACACGCCGTCGCACGGCAAGGATCTGTACCGCCGTTCGATGTACTGGTTCTGGAAGCGCACGGTTCCTCCAGCGACCCTGGCGACGTTCGACGCGCCGGATCGCGAAAAGTGCACCAGCCGCCGAGCCGTCACCAACACGCCGTTGCAAGCACTGATTCTGCTCAACGACCCGACCTACATCGAAGCCGCGCGAGCCTTGGCCACCAACGCGATCAACGCCTCGCCGGACGCTGCAAAGCGCGTCAATACGGCGTTTCTAGCCGCCACCGGCCGCGAGCCCAGCGTCCAGGAATCGAAGGTCCTGCGCGATCTCGCCGCCCGTGAACTCGACAATTTCAGCAAGGACACAAAAGCCGCGGAAGCCTTCCTCGCCATCGGCGAATCCAAGTGGGATAGCAAGAAACTGAAGCCCGCCGAACTCGCCGCCTGGACCACCGTGGCCAGCGCAATTCTCAACATGGATGAAGTGGTGACCAAAGAATGAACGATTCCACACGACGCCATTTCTTCGGCAAGTCCGCGAGCGGCATCGGCCTCGCCGCCCTCGCGTCGCTATTCCAGCGCGACGGCCACGCGGCCCCCGCGCTCGAAGGACTGCCGCACTTCGCGCCGAAAGCAAAGCGCGTGATTTTCCTGCACCAGTCCGGTGGCCCCTCGCAGATGGACCTGTTCGATTACAAGCCCAAGCTGCAGACGTACAAAGGCACCGAACTTCCGGATTCGATCCGCATGGGCCAACGCATCACGGGCATGACCTCCGGCCAGAGTTCGTTCCCCGTCGCTGCCTCGCTGTTCAAGTTCGAAAAGAAGGGGCAGACCGGCTCCTGGATGAGCGAACTCGTCCCGTGGCAGGGCAAGATCGCCGACGACATGACGTTGATCCGTTCGGTGAACACCGACGCCATCAATCATGACCCGGCCATTACGTTTATCCAAAGCGGCAGTCAGCAACCGGGCCGTCCTTCGCTTGGTTCGTGGGTTTCGTATGGCCTCGGCAGCGAAAACCAGAACATGCCCGCGTTCGTGGTGCTACTTTCCCAGCAGCACTCGTTGAACACCGACCAGCCGCTGTTTTCGCGCCTGTGGGGCAGCGGTTTCCTGCCGTCGAACCATCAGGGCGTGCGCTTCCGTGGCGGGTCCGAACCGGTGCTGTACCTCGAAGATCCCGCGGGGCTCAACAAGTCCTCGCGCCGCAATATCCTCGATGCCGTGGGCTCGCTGAACAAGATGCACCAGCAGGATTTCGGCGATCCCGAAATCGCCACGCGCATCGAACAGTACGAGATGGCGTACCGCATGCAGACCTCGGTGCCCGACCTCATGGACCTTTCGAAGGAACCCGAAAGCACCTTTGAACTGTACGGTCCCGAGTCGCGCAAACCCGGTTCATATGCGGCCAACTGCCTGCTGGCGCGCCGCCTGGCCGAACGCAACGTCCGCTTCATTCAGCTCTATCATCGCGGCTGGGACCAGCATAACGACCTGCCTCGCGACCTCGCGCTGCAGTGCAAGGGCACCGATCAACCGTCGGCGGCTCTGGTGATGGATCTCAAGCAGCGTGGGTTGCTCGATGACACGCTCGTGGTTTGGGGCGGCGAATTCGGGCGCACCGTGTACTGCCAGGGCAAGCTGACCGACACGAACTACGGGCGCGATCATCACCCTCGCAACTTCGCGATGTGGATGGCGGGCGGCGGCATCAAGCCCGGCGGACAAATCGGCGCGACGGACGACTATTCGTACAACATCACCGAGGATCCGGTGCACGTGCATGACATCCAGGCGACGATCCTGCACTGCTTAGGCATCGATCACAAGCGGCTGACGTTCAAGTTCCAGGGCCGCCACTTCCGGCTCACCGACGTTCATGGGGAACTTGTGAAGAAAGCGCTCGCTTAAGGTGGGCGCCCGCGGCGAACAACACCAGTCCTAGCGCCGAAAGAGGCAGTAAAAGCAGGCGCACAATCGTTGCGGGGGCGCCTGCTCCGCTCATTCCCAGCCGGAACATCGCAAAGTGGAACAGGATCGAACCGTGGCCGCGGTCGATCCAAAAGTAGTCGCCGTTTTCGTTTAACGCAAAGCTCTTCGCGTCGTCCAGTTTCCACGCCAGCCACCACTTCCACTTGGTCATGATTGGCTCGGCGGAACAGATGATTCCCAGCACGTCGTAGCCATTGGGCTTGACGTCGGCCAGCATCTTTTCGCGGCCCGCGGCGCCTCCGTAGTCGGTGACGCGAAACACGCGAGCGTCCTCGCGCAAAGCGGCAGGCTGGCCCGCATAACAGGTGACGAGGTCGATCACCACGCCTTCATGCGATTTGTAGATACCGGGGATGAGATCTTCCAGCAAGTCCCGCGAACCGGATTCGACAAGCAGCACACGCCGGAACCGGCCAGGAACACTGGTGCGTAAGAACGAGCGAAGCAAATCTCAGGGTAACAACTACGTGGGGTCTACCTACGTCAGCCGCCGGTTCGAAGTTGCAGACGCGGCAGACGCCGCACGAAGTCGATGTCGCCTTCCAGGAAATCGAGCGTCACCAGTTGCTTCGGCTCACACCACCGCATCTGTTCGAACACCTGATTCCGGATTTCGCCGCGGAATTCGTGAACGGAAAAGAAAATGAGTTCGATCGGCGGTTTGCCCTGGTAGGAGAATTCGTACCGCGCCATCTCCTTGCCGATCTCCGCATCAATACCCAATTCTTCGGACAGTTCGCGCCGCAGCGCTTCCGCCGGATTCTCGCCGGCTTCCAACTTCCCGCCGGGAAATTCCCACTTCAATTCGTGCCGGTGACCCTTCTTGCGCTGGCAGGCCAAAATCCTGCCATCCGGCGCCTCGATGACCCCCGCCACGACGATTGCTCTGCTCGGCCGCATTCTGGTGTAGTAGTTGGTACGAAAGTCCTAACTGTACCACTAACTCCGTTGCATTGAATCTTACAAGAACGATGGCTCCACATGCAAAGCTGCTCGACCACTTCACCAACCCGAGGAACGCGGGCACGCTTCCCTGCCCGCCGGCGACGCGGATCCACGTCGACAACCCCGCTTGCGGCGACACGCTTGTTCTATACGTCCTGCACGATGGAACGCGCCTCCTGGACGTGCGTTACCAGGTGCGAGGCTGCACCGCGTCCATCGCCGCCGGTTCCGCGCTTACAACCCTGCTGAAGGATTGCGACATCGGCACCTTGTCCTCGCTCACTGCGCAGGACATCGAAGCCGAATTGGGCGAATTGCAGCCGGCCTCGAAACATGCGGCCATCCTTTGCGTGGACGGCGTCACTCGCCTGCTTCGGTCGCTGGGCCAGTAGTAGCGGCATACTTGTTCTTGCGCTTCCGCCGCGACGAAGCGTTTTCTTCCACCAGCGAGAATTGCAACTTCCGTTCCACCGCATCGGCGCGATCGAGCACCACGCGCACCGAGTCGCCAATCGAAAACTCGCGCCGCGTGCGCTCGCCAATCAGCTTGCGCGTATTTTCGTGGAAGGTATAACGGTCACCACGCAGCGTCTCGACCGGCACCAGGCCTTCGATAAACAGATCCTCCAACTCCACAAAGAACCCGAACCGTTGCGTCGAAATGATCAGCCCATTGAACTCCTCGCCCACGCGGTCG
>JAFDVT010000843.1 GCA_018268875.1 Acidobacteriota bacterium | reverse complement strand
CGGTTGAACGTGCCCAGCGTGTACAGCTTGTTGTCGCCCGCCACGCGGACGTACATCGAACCGCCCGCCGGTTGCTCGTCGCCGATCTGCAAGATTTGCGTCTTGCCGTCTTTTTTCGTGATCACCAGTTCCAGCGCCGGTTGTTCCAGGCCGTACGTCTTCCAGTCCTTGTTATTGGCGTCCACCAGCGCATCGGAGGTCAGGTTGCTCAGCAGCGTCAGCAGCGGCGTGATCGCATCCGTATCGGCGCGCATCTGCTTCGGCGACGTCAGCACCCAGGTCACGTTGCCGGTGCGCTTGATGGTCGTCGGGGGCTGACCCGGCCTCCGGAATTCGATCTGCGCCACCTCCGCGTCCGCGATGTCCAGGATCTTCGGAGCCGCGTCCGCTGTGGGTTTGCCTTCCTTCGCCTGATCGTTTTTGTACGTCCAGTAGGCCGCGCCGCCGGCCATCGCCAGCAGCGCAACCGCTACCATCAACCGTTTCATCGCCGTTTCCACCAAACACTGATGCCGAACGCCACAATCGTGAGCGGCAGCAGGATTAGCGTGGTCCACGCCAGCATATTCATCTGGCTGCGCGTCGCCTGAATGCGGCGGTCCTCGGGATCCTTGGGCCGGATCGAAATCAGGTCCTCATCGGCCGCCAGCCAGTTCAGCGTGTTGCCGAAAAAGTCGCGATTCCCGCCGAAGCTGATGTACCCGTTCATCGCGAACGTCGACGTGCCCACCACCACAAACCGCCCGTTGTTGTTGGGCTGTCCCGTTTTGAACGTACCCGCGACGCCCAGCACGAACGGACCCTTCTTGTCCTTCTCCTGGTCGATGCGAACCTCGCCTTTGATGGCGCTGACGTTCTTCGCGTATGCGTTTGCCGCCGAACTAAACAGCTTGTCCACCGTCGCCTGGCCCGTGGGGCTCTTCACTTCCAAAGGCCGCGCCAATGGCATCGCCAAGGCGGTTTCCTTCAGATCGCGAACAATTGGATGCGCGTCATAAGCCGTTACCAGCGGGATCTCGGGACCCATGCGGAAGAACCGTCCGGCGCCCGATGTATCGAGCACGATCTCGTCGCTCGACGACACGCCCCAGCTATTCAGAACCTTCCACAATTCGGGGTTCGGCGCGATGTCGTTGCTCAGCCCCTGCAGCGGCGGATCGACCAGAAACAGCGCTCTGCCGCCCTTTTCGACATAGATCTTGATGGCGTTGGCCAACGCTTCCGGATAGTCGCGCCGCGGACCGCCAATCACCAGCACGGTGCAGTCGGCGGGGATCTGCGTGGACTCCAGCAGCGAAATGGCGCGAACCTTGTAGTTGCTCTTCTCCGCCACTTCTTTGCCAGCGGAGTAGCCGTTCGAACCCGTCTCATCCGGCGAATGTTCGCCCAGGCCGGTCGCAAAACAAACGTTGCGAACCCCATCTTTCAGCACGCGGATGAGCGCGCCCGTAATCTCTTCTTCGGTGATGCTCTTGGCTTCGTCGCGCTTCAGCCCCGACTCCACCACCGTCGCCGGCACCGTGCGAACCCCGGACGCGCGAACCGTCAGCGGGTCCTTGTCCACGTCGACGAACTTCACCTTCACCTTGCCCGACAGATTCTCGTAGCGGCTCAGCAAATCGCGCGCGGCCTGAAATCCACGGCTCTTGTCGTAATAGCTGATGGTGACGTCGTTCTTCAGGTTCTTGACGATCTTCTCGGTTTGTTCCGACAGCGAATACCGCTTATTGGTCGTCGAATCGTAGCTGATGTTCGCTTTGTTGGCGACATAGTTCACCAGCACGAGAATCGCGACCACGACCGCGATATAAACCGTGGCGTACGCGGCAAACTGCGTTTGACGTTGTTTAAACAGGTCCTTCATTGGTAACTATGCCCTCCACCGGAGCGATTCCAGCGAACGGGCCGACAAAAACAAGCCCAGAAAAATCAACGACACGAAAAACACCACGTCCTTCAGGTCCACAACGCCTTTGGTGAACGGTTCCAGATGCGTCACCACCGACAGGTAGCTGATCACCTTGCCGGTTGTCGACGTGTCGAACTGGCTGATCCATTCGATCACCCACAGCAGCAGCGAAACCACAAATCCCGCGGTGCCCGCGATGATCTGATTCTTCGTGGTGGTCGAAATAAACGCGCCAATCGCCAGCAGCGCCGCGCCTTGCAGCAACAGTCCGAAGAACCCGATGAGCACCGGCTTCACGTCGGGCTGGCCCCACGCGAACAGGAAGATGACCGATAGCGCCGCCACCAGAATCACCGCTGTGTACAGCAGCACCGCCGCCAGCCACTTTCCGACGATAATCGCAAGGTCCGTCACCGGCGACGTGATCAGCAGTTCGATGGTGCCCGAACGCTTCTCTTCCGCAAACAGCCGCATCGTGATCATCGGAATCAGGAACAACCCGATCACGCTCGTATTCATCAGCACCGGCCGGATGATCATCTCGTTGACGTTCATCGGAAAGCTACGCCCCATCATCTGGGACTGCATCGACGCTTCCACAAAAAACGCCGTCGCCGAATAGAAAAAGAATCCAAAAATCAACGCATACAACGCCATGACGGCATACGCCACGGGCGACGCGAAATAGGAGTGCAACTCCTTCTGGCAAATGGTCCAGGCGCCTCTCATTATTCGCTTTCCTTTTCTTCGTCACCAACCGCCGGGGCCGCAGTTGCTGCTTCGTGTTCCGCGGCCTTCGTACCCGAGGTCAGTTGCAGGAACACCTCTTCGAGGCTCATGCCGAGCGGGCGAAGTTCGTTCAGGCTCCAGCCCGATTCCACCACCGCGCGCGCAATCTCCGGACGGATGTTCTTACCCGACAAGCCTTCCACTTCAAAGGTCACGATGCCGTGCGTGCCGCTCGGTTTGTGCACCACCCGGCTGACGCCGCTGACGCGTTCCAGCTTCTCGCGAACCTGCCCTTCGCTGACCGCCTCTACCTCGACCAGCACGGCGCTGCCGCCGGCCCGGCGATTCTTCAACGCCGCCACCGAATCGGTCGCCATCACCTTGCCCTTGGCGATGATGATCGCCGTCTCGCAGGTCTGCTCCACCTCGGTCAGGATGTGCGTGCTCAGAATAATCGTGTGGTCCCCGGCGAGCGACCGGATCAGATCGCGCGTTTCCATGATCTGCTTGGGATCGAGGCCCGACGTCGGCTCGTCCAGAATCAGTACGTCGGGGTTGTGAATGATCGCCTGCGCGAGGCCTACGCGCTGTTTGTAACCCTTGGACAGCTTCGAAATCAGCTTGTTCCGCACGTCGGCCACCGCGCACCGTTCCGACACTTCCTGGATGCGCTTGGCGAGGTCGGCGGAAGGCACGCCCTTCAACTTGCCGACAAAATCCAGATACTCGCCGACTTCCATTTCCGGATACAACGGCGGCGTTTCCGGCAGGTACCCGATGCGCTTCTTCACTTCCATCGGGCTTTTCACGACATCGAATCCGGCCACTTCCGCCCGGCCCCCCGAAGGAGGCATGAAGCAGGTCAGCATGCGCATCGTCGTGGTTTTACCGGCGCCGTTCGGGCCGAGAAATCCGACAATCTGCCCCTTATCGACCTCGAAAGAGATATTGTCCACTGCCGTGGCGCGCGCGTATCTCTTGGTGAGACCTTCGACTTTGATCATATGTTTTCTTGGGGTTGGGACCAATCGTCCCGAAGCATTATCATATCTCATCCGTTCCTATTGCTTTCCAATAGGAGCATATGCCAAACTTCCTATGGCTACCCAATAGGACGTATGGGAACGAAAAACGATATCTGGCAGGGAACTCTTGCCCTTATGGTCTTGAAGACGATCGAAGCCCTCGGCCCCATCCACGGCTACGGCATCGCCCGCCGCGTCGAACAGACCTCCGGCGATCGTCTGGACCTCAACTATGGCACGCTTTACCCGGCCTTATTGAAGCTCGAGCAGGAAGGCGCCATCACCTCTGAGTGGGGGTTTTCGGACAACAACCGCAAGGCAAAGTTTTATTCGTTGACCGCCGACGGCCGCGCGCGCCTCGTCAAGGCCACTCGGGATTGGGAAGAAACAGCCGCCATCATGGCGCGATTTCTGGCCGGGAGCGGCGTCGCATGAAAGCCGCCTTGCGAGCTTGGCTACGCCGGCTTGCCAATGTCGGCCACACAGAGGACACCTCCGACATCGCCGCCGAACTCGAAGCCAACCTCCAACTGCACATCGACGACAACATCCGCGCCGGCATGACCCCGGCCGAAGCCAGAAGGGACGCCATCATGAAGCTAGGCGGCATCGAACCCACCAAGGAATCCTACCGGGACCAAAACAGCGTCCGCTGGCTCGACAACCTCCTGCACGACACCCGCTACAGCCTCCGCCAGTTGCGCAACAATCCCGGCTTCACCACAACCGCGCTGTTGATCCTCACCCTCGGCATGGCCGCCAGCGTCAGTATCTTCGCCTTCGTCCACGCCGTCCTGCTGAAGCCGCTGCCGTACCAGGATCCGGCGACGCTCGCCGGTATCTTCGAGGTCGCGCCCAGTTGCCCGGCGTGCAACCTTTCGTACCCCGATTACCTGGATTGGAAGGCCCAAACGCAAACCCTGTCGGCGCTCGAAGGATACCGGTCCGGCAGCTTTGCGATGCCCACCCGCGAAGGCTTGCGAATGATTCGCGGCGCGCGCGTCTCCGCCGGTTTCTTCCGTATCCTCGGCATTCAACCCGCCCTTGGCCGGAACTTCGCCGATGGCGAGGACAAGCCCGGCTCGCCGCTCCAGGTTCTGATCACGCAGGAAGCCTGGCACAAGTGGTTCGATGGCGACCCGTCGGTCGTCGGCCGCCGCCTGATCCTGAACGATCTGCCGAATCAGGTGGCCGGCGTCCTTCCCAAGGGCTTTCAGTTCGCTCCGCTGGGAACGCCTGAGTTCTACCAGATCATGGTGCCCGCCGGGTCATGCGAAACCCGCCGCGGTTGCCACGCGATGTACGGCGTTGGCCGCATCAAGCCCGGCACTGGTATCGAGGCCGTGCGAGCCGAAATGTCCGAAATCGCCCGCCGCCTCGAGGCGCAGTACCCGAACTCCAATCGCGACCAGGGCGGCACCGCGGAACCGCTGACCGAAGTTGTGAGCGGCCGCATCAAGCCCATCCTTGTGACGTTGTTCGGCGGCGTATGCCTGCTGCTCCTCATCGTCTGGGCGAACATCGCCAGCCTGCTTCTGGTACGTTCCGAAGGCCGCCGCCGCGAAATGGCCGTGCGCCGCGCGCTGGGCGCCTCCGCCGGCCGCCTCATCACGCAATTCGTGACCGAAGGCCTGGTGCTGGTGTCGATCAGTTCCGTCGCCGGCCTCCTGCTCGCCTCCTGGCTGATCCGCGTACTCCTGGCGATGATTCCCGAATTCATGCTACAGCGCATGCCGTACCTGCAAGGGCTCGAAATCAACGCGCCCGTGTTGTGGTTTGCCGCCGCTGTCGCCACGGCCGCCGCCATCATCATCGCCGCCACTCCGGCTCTGCATCTGCTCTTCCTCAGGACCAGCGAAGGACTCGCCGAAGGTAGCCGAGGCTCCGCGGGATTGGCCTGGCGGCGCATGGGCGCCAAGCTGGTGACGTTCGAACTCGCCACCGCGGCGATCCTGCTGGTGGGCGCCGGCCTCCTCGGCAAAAGCCTCTTCCTGATGTTCCAAGTGGACCTGGGCTTCAATCCCGACCGCCTGCTTTCCATCGACCTCGCGATCCCGCCCTCCGCTTACGACAAGCCCGAAAAGATCGTCGCCTTTCAAAAAGAACTGCGGCGTCAGGTGCTAACCTTGCCCGGCGTTTCCGCCGCCGCCTACTCCGGGCAGATGCTGATTTCGCACACCGGCAACACGGCCTGGCTGCACCTGGTCGGCACCGCGAACGACAACGTCAAGATCGACTTGCCGGAACGCTCCGTGAGTCCGGAATATTTCTCCACCGTAGG
>JAFDVT010000842.1 GCA_018268875.1 Acidobacteriota bacterium | reverse complement strand
GTGATCGTGCAGCCTTCGGTGTACGGCACGGACAATCGCGCCACGCTGTGGGGCATGCGCGAAATGGGCGGGCCGAAGCGCGCACGAGGCATCGCGGTTGTCGACCCCGCCACCATCACCACGACGGAACTCCGCGACATGGACCGCGCCGGCATTCGCGGCATCCGCATCAACGCGACTCCGATCTCCGTCGAGCAGTTGCAACAAGCCATCGCCAAAGCCAAAGACATGGACTGGCATGTCCAGATCAACACCACGCTACCGGTGATCCGTGACTTGAAGCCAGCGATCCTCGATTCGCCCGTGCCCGTGGTGATCGATCACGTAGCAGGCGCGATTCCAGCGCTTGGCGTCGCACAACCGGGGTTCCAGGATCTGGTGGAATTAGTGCGCGCGGGCAAGGCGTATGTGAAAGTGACGCACCGGTATCTATCGACGTCGAAGTCGCCGATGTTCGAGGATGCGGAAGCGTTGGCGCGTCAGCTTTTGCAAGCCAATGCGCAGCGCATCTTATGGGGTACGGACTGGCCGCACCCGGGCGGCGGCGACGACTTCGACAACCTCGACGATGGCCGCCTGTTAAACCACACCGCCAGTTGGTGCGAACTCAATCTGCATACGGTGTTGGTGGACAATCCGGCTCGTCTATACCGGTTCTAGCGCCGCTCTTACAGCTTGAAATCGACGTAGAAGCAATAAAACATACGGCCGCTGCCGGCCGAATACGTCTTCAGAAATTTACCCGGCGTGAGGTAGCCCCACTGGATGCCGATGGCGGTGTATTGGAACGACGTGATGTCGCCGATGAGGTCGAATTCGTGGCCGACATCGCGATACTTGGCGCCGCCGGCAACCGCCGGCACCGACACCGCGCCGTTGAACAGGTACAGCGCGTCGTTCCTGCTTGCGAGCCAAAGCCAGCGCTGCTCGGCGCGAACCGCCAGCCATTTGCGAGGCTGCAGTTTGAGCCCGCCGCGAACGTTTTCGGCATTGCGGCGACCCTGTTGGTCCACCACACCGTAGATCAGGTGGTTGGTCGGGTACAACTGGTCGAACGTGTTCACCATGTTGTCGCCCCGCTTGTTGTCGCCGCTTGCGTAGTTGTACTCGGTTGCCAGCGTAGGCGTCCATTTCACTTGCGTGAACTTGTAGTTCAGCTGCGCGAGGTAGGCGCTGGCCCGCAACTGCGCGGTCCCGATCGTGCCGGTCTGGCCGATCGCTTCCGTCTCATAACTCCACGGCTTGGCGATGCCTCCGGCGAACCGCAGACCATATGTTGAACCATGAATGGTGCCCCGCTGGCCGGGTTCCCCGGCAAAGCCAGGCGAGGTCCGGAACAGGAAATACGGCTCGACGCGCGCGTTCTTGACCCACGAACCGATGGAGCCATACGCACCGTACAGATTATTGCCTTGCTGGTGGTGATCCCAGTTGTCCTGATCCGACACAACGGGTGATGAGGCGAACATGTCGACGCGGTTCTTGCCCTTGTGGATGGCAAGCCGCGCGGCGTCGTACACACGCGGTACGTTGCCCCATTCGGTGGCGCCCATGACACGTTCGGATCCGAACAACAGGCGTTGGCGGCCGACTTTCAGATCCCACCAGTGATCCGGCCGGCCCACCACGACGTAGGCCTGGCGAAGGTCGAAAGTATCGCGGTCGGCGCCGGAGGTGGGAGTGAGTCCGAAGGCCCGGGAATCCTGGCCTTCCGCGTAAAACGACAGCCAGGAAAATGGCTTAATCCCGACACCCAGGCGGTATCTTTGGTACAGAAAATCGCGGTTATTTCCGTCCTGGAAATTAACGTCGTGCTGGCCTTCCGATCGATACCTCGATTGGAATGTAAGTGTAAGCCAACTCGGCAGTTCCTGGTTGAGTGGCCCCACGCGCTGATCCTGTCCGATGGCGGCGACACCGCTCACCAGAACGACAAAACGTGCGGCAATTTTAAACATCTGTCTCCAGCCTAAGGTGGCCTGCTGCTGTTTTAACATACCCTGCGCAAGCCGAGATGAACCCCCTTCCGCGGGGATATCCTGGAGCGCGCCGCCGGCCGCATAGTGAGTAAGATGCACTTGGTGTCGGCGCACAAGCCCGATATTGTTTCCGGCTCTCTTGTTTTCCGAATTGCGCTTCCCTTGTGCCTCGGCATATCACTTCCCGGCGGGCTTCCTCTGCGGGCGGGAGCGCGGTAACGGCCATGATCGAAGAGATAGTCGAACACCTGGCGCATTACTTGCCCGCGCAAGGCCCCATTGGCGCTTTCGTTCACCACAACACCTTGCACGCCTTTGAGGAGATGCCGTTTGAGGAAGCGGTGAAAGCCGCGTCCAAAGTGTACGGCAGCGAGCCGTATATGTCCGAGGTGCGCTACCTGCACGAAATGGACAGCGGCCGCATCCAGGTGGAAGACCTCGATGACGTGCTGGCCTCCGAGCCTGACGCCGCCATCGTGCCGGGCAGTTCGCTCACACGCACCAAGCTTCGCCGCACGATCCTGCTACGGCGAAAGCTGTTCCGTTCCGCGCCGGAAATCCGCTGGTGGCTGGACGAAAACGGCAAGACCTCCGCGCAGGACCGCAAGCACTTCGCCGCGTGTCGCGACGCCGTGCGGCGCTATGGAATACTGCCGGAACCGATCCTGCCCACGGCCGCCTCGCCGCGCTATCCGGAAGTCGACGTCTGGATGATTCGCCTCTGTTCCGCCTTCCTGGACCAGGGTGTGTCGCACTGGCCGATGGACAATCGCGGCGAGGGTTTTCTTGCCTGTGCGCAAAAGCTGTTTGCGCAAGCCTTCATTCAGCCGTTTCCCGGTACGCGCCAGGAGGCCAACCTGCAACTGGACGCGGGCCTCGACGCCACGCAGGTCGTCGAACGCTGCCTCCGCCAACTGGGCGTCCAAGCGGAACGTCGCGAAGAATTTTTGCGGAACGAATTGTTCGCGCTGCCCGGCTGGGCGGGCATGTTCAACCGGTTGGAACACGAACCGTTCCTGCTCACCTATGAACCGGTGCCGTGCCGCCTGATGGAGTACCTGGCGGTGCGGCTGACGCTGCGGATGCTCGCCGGTGGCGAACAGGCAGCCGAAGCGGTCGCGCCTCCGTATAGCGCGGACGATCTGGAAATCGAATGCACGGCCGCGCTGTACGACGCGCTCGACGCGCTGCCCGGAGGCTGGACACTGCCCATCGGCGACACGCTGTGCGACGAAGTGTTCGCCTTCGACACGTTTGAACGCCGCCGCTTGTGGCATCTTGCGTTCGAACGCCGTCACGAAAAGATGGTGCTGGGTCCGCTGGCGGCGCGCCTCAAAGCGAGGCGCCACGTCGCGACGCCGGAAAAACCTTCGGCCCAGGTGTTCTTCTGCCTGGACGAGCGCGAAGAATCGATGCGCCGCCATTTGGAAGAGGTCGCCCCGGATGTCGAAACCTTCGGTACCGCCGGCTTTTACGGCGTCGCCATCGACTATGCCGGCATCGACGACGCGACGAGTGTCGCGCTTTGCCCGATTGTGGTGGTGCCCAAACACGCGGTTCGCGAACAGGCGGCGGAAGGCCAGTTGGACGCCATGGAAAAGCGCCGCCGCTTCCGCAAACTCTGGT
>JAFDVT010000841.1 GCA_018268875.1 Acidobacteriota bacterium | reverse complement strand
TCCTGTTCCAGCGGCGGCGTAGGCGATGTAGATCCACCTTGTGGGATGCGGTTCGTCGTCGTCAAGCGCGCGGATAAAGCCCCACAACGCCAATGCGATCGTCAACGTGAGCGTGACGTCGGGGATCTGAATGCGCGTGAACAGAAACAGGCCGATGCAGGTTGCCACGATCAGGCCCGCTCGCAACGCCGTCTGCACGCAGCCGAAGGCCCACAACGCGAACTCGAATACGAGCCATGCCAAGCCGATGGCGCTCAGCGCGACCGGGATGCGCGCGGCCCAATCGTGTACTCCAAAGACCGCGTACGAGCCGGCCATCATCCAATAAATGAGCGGCGACTTTTCCAGGTACACGACGCCATCCAATCGTGCCGTGACCCAATCGCCGCTTTCGAGCATGTTGCGCGCAATCTGCGCCTGCACCGCGTCCACGTCATCCATCAACGACGGCGGACTGACAATGCAGCCCAGGTAAATGGCGGCGGCGGCAAGAATAACGATTAGGCGGGCTCTAGCGGCTGCCATCGACGCTCCAACGTTTCATCCAGGAACACAACATCAACAATCCCCAAAGATGGTAGCCGTAGTTGGCCTTGCGATCCATGTGCCGGGCGATGACTCGCTCTACTTCGCTCCATTCGATGGCACCCGTCGCTTCGATGGATTGGCGGTTGACGGTGTCCAGAAACAGCGGCTTCAGCGACGTCCGCAGCCAGTGGTGTGTCGGAATGTCGAAACCTTGTTTCGGCCGGGTCAATATGGTCGCGGGAAACTTGTCGCGCATCAGGTCCTTGAGAATGAACTTCAGCTTCGAACCTCGCACCTTGAAGCGCTGCGGAAGCCTTGCGGCGAATTCGACAATGCGGTGGTCCAGAAACGGCGGGCGAACCTCCAGCGAATGCGCCATGCTCATGCGATCGCATTTGTACAGGATGTCGTCGGGCAGGTAGTGCAACTGGTCGATCCACATTGCGCGATTGGCAAACGCGTGAGTGTCGGGCGTACGCGAATCCACGTAATCGCCGGTCGCCGGAAAGCCGTTGTGGCGCGACAGCAGGCGTTCTTTTTCGGATTGTGAGAACGTGCCGTTCCAATACAAATGCGCGGCGACAGGAGGCTGCAACGATCCGGCCAGGAACCGCTTGGCCTTGTATTCGAACCCGATCTTCTCATCCGATACCGGCAGCATTTGCGCGACCGCGAGTCCGGCGCGACGGGCGAATGCGGGGAACAATCGGGCCACCGCCGCGTAGTTATCAGCCTTGTACGTTTCGTATCCGCCGAACAATTCGTCGGCGCCCTCGCCGCTGAGCGACACGGTGACGTGACGCCGCGTCATCTTCGACAGGAACCACACCGGCAACGCTCCCGCGTCGGCGCTGGGCTCATCGGAATAATGCGTCAACTGATCGATGGCGTCGGCAAGGTCCTGTTCCGGGTTGAGGTCGAACTCATGGTGATCGGTGTTGTACTTCTCCGCGATCTCCCGAAAATAGGGGCTTTCGTCGAATTTTCGTCCACGGAAGGAAACGGAAAACGTCTGCAGCTTGCGGCCTGCCGCCGCTTCCGCCGCATAGTGCAGCACCGTGGAAGAATCGATGCCGCCGGACGCCCAAATGCCCAGCGGTACGTCGGAAACCAGATGTTCGCGAACAGAAGCCCGGAGCAGGGAATCCAGTTCCTCGCGCGCGGCCGGGTAACTCATGCGCTCGTTGGGTTCGAACTGCAGGGTCCAATACCGCTTGCGTTGCGTGATCCGGCCATCGACCCATTCCAGCCATTCGCCGGGATCCAACTTGCGAACACCTTCTGCAAGCGTGAACGGCGCGGGCACCCAGTTCAGCGAAAGATAATGACTGAGGCCTTCCGCATCCAATCGCCGCTCCACGCCAGGTAACGCAAACAGCGTCTTGAGTTCGGAACCGAAGTACAGGTCCTCGCCTTTCTCGTACAGGTACAAAGGCTTGATGCCCATACGGTCCCGGCACAGCACCAGGCGCTTGCGCGATTCATCCCAGATCGCGAAGGCGAACATACCGCGCAGCTTTTGAAAGCTGGCGGTGTCCCATTCCAAAAAGGCCCGTAAAACGGCCTCCGTATCGCATTTCGAATCGAACTGGTGGCCCTTGGCGATCAGTTCCTCGCGAATTTCGGCGTGATTGTACACCTCGCCGTTGAAGACAATGACGCAGCCGCCCGCATGCATGGGCTGCCGGCCTCCGGCAAGGTCGATAATACGCAGGCGCACCGCGCCCAGCGAGACCGTATCGGACTCGAAGACGCCTTGTTGATCGGGACCGCGATGGACGATGGATTGCGTCGCGCGTTGGATCAGATCCGGATCAGGACGGGAACGCCTGTGGGTGAAACCAGCGATTCCGCACACAGTGGGTAACTAACACTATGCTAACCGTCGCGCCGTAGTGCCGTCCACGGGTCAAGGACGCAGCATCGAAGATCTGCCGGGTTGTCTACACGAAACGAACGATGCGGCGTTCGCCGGCCTGCAACTTCAGGCTGTACCCTCCATCGGGCGCCGCCTGCAGACCGCGCGCGCTTTGCCCGGTGGGGACGCGCAGCAGGATGCTGGTGGTTTCCGCTGGAACCAGCGCTACTTGCAGCAGGCGGCCCTTTTCCCATGCGATGTCGACCTCGACGCCGCCCCGCGCGCGCAGGCCTCGCACGCTGCCTTCCTGCCATTCCGCGGGAAGGGCGGGCAAGAGCGAAAGCTCCCGCGGAATATGGGATTGCAACAGCATTTCGGCAATCGCCGCCGTAGCGCCGAAGTTTCCGTCGATTTGGAAGACCGACGCATTCCGTCCTGCGGGATGCGTGTCGAACAGGTTCGGACCCGTGCTGTGCCGCATCAGCATCACCAGCGATTCGTGTGCCTTTTGCGCGTCGTGCAGGCGAGCCCAGAGCCCGATGGCCCAGGCGCGGCTCCACCCGGTGTAGGCGCCGCCCGCAGCCAGACGGCGTTCCAGCGAAATGCGCGCCGCCTTCGCGAGGTCCGGCGTACCTTGCGGCGTGATGTCGCTACCCGGGTACAGG
>JAFDVT010000840.1 GCA_018268875.1 Acidobacteriota bacterium | reverse complement strand
CGTCGGAGGTCAGGTTCATCTTCTGCAGAATCTTGCGGCGAAACACCCACATCCCGCTTTGCGAATCGCGAACCCAACGGAAGTACAGGAGGGACATCGCAAACGACAGCACCCAGTTGCCGAACTTATGCTTGAAGCTCATGGCGTTGCGGTCGCGCACGGGGAAGCGCGAGGCGTTGAGGAAGTCCACGTCCAGGTGGCGCAGCGCTTCGATCAGGTACGACAAGGCATCGACGGGATAGCTGTGGTCGCCGTCGAGCGTGATGATGACGTCGCCGGTGGCTTGCTCGAAGCCGCTTTTGTAAGCTCGCCCGTAGCCGCGCACCTCTTCGTGAATCACCTGGGCGCCGTAACTCTTGGCAACCTCCGCGGTGCGATCGGTCGAGCCGTTGTCGACGACAATCACCTGGTCTACAAACGCGGGCATGCGCTGCATCACTTGCTCGATGCCTTGCTCCTCGTTCAGACAGGGAATGATGACGGTTATGGAAAGGTCTTTATACAAGCGGCGAATGGGGGTTGAGCCTTCAGGATAACAGGCGCTACCGCTTCTCATACGTGGGGCGGCAGGGACGCGGCGCAACGCGCTATTCTGCATGGAAACGTTTTTATAGTAGTGTCGTAAAGGTACCCATGTCCGCACCTCTCACCCCACTCCGTTGCCTGCATCGAGCAATGGATCTGTACGGCAAGAAAACCGGCGTGATTTGCCGGGACCGGCAGTTTACGTATCGCGAGTTTGGCGAACGCGCCCAGCGATTGGCGACGGGCCTGCCGAAGTACGGCATCGCGCACGGCGACCGGGTGGCTTACATCAGTTTCAACACGCATCAGTTGCTCGAAGGCTACTACGGCGTCATTCAGGCCGGATGCATCGTGATGCCGCTGAACGTGCGTCTTTCGGTGCCCGAACTCACCAACGTGCTGAACCATTCCGGCGCTCGCATGGTGATCTTCGAAAACGACTTCGTCCCGTATATCGAGAAGCTTCGCGAAAGCTGTCCGGAGGTGAAGACGTGGGTTACGACGGATGAAAAGGTTCCCGCCGCGGACTTGCAGTACGAAGAAATTGTCGATGCCGGCGTCGTCGAACGCGCCGATGTCATGGCGATGGATGAAAACGCGATCGCCGAATTGTTTTATACCAGCGGCAGCACCGGGACGCCCAAAGGCGTGACGCTCAGCCATCGCTGCCTGTACCTGCACGGGATGTCGGTGGCCGGTCTGTATGAAGACGTCACGACCATGGTGGACCTCCATACGATCCCGCTGTTTCATGCCAACGGCTGGGGGCGTCCGCAAGCGAGCGTAATGCAGGGCGTGAAGCAAGTGATGGTGCGCCGCTTTGAACCTGGCCTGGTCTTCAAAACCATCCAGGAACACAAGGCAACCGACATGTCGCTGGTTCCCACGATGGCCAACGCGCTGCTGCATTCACCCGATTCGCGAGCCTACAATCTGCTGAGCATGCGCAAGATCATGATCGGTGGCGCGGCGGCCTCGCCGGACCTGATCGAACGCCTGGAAGGCCTGTTTACCAAGGCCGAGATCATGGCGGGTTATGGCATGACGGAGACGGCGCCTGTGCTGACGTCCGCGCGCAACAAGGGCATTGCCTACCAGGACGATCGCGAACGGCTAAAGCGCCAGGCGATGGCCGGATGGCCTGTTCCCGGCGTTGAGATTCGCGTCGTGGACAGCAACATGAACGATGTCGCGCGCGACATGCAAACCATCGGCGAGGTCGTGGCGGCGGGCGACCACATCATGTCGGGCTACTACAAAGAACCGGAAGCCACGGCCGCCGTCATGACCGGGCGCTGGCTGCATACCGGAGACATGGCCGTGTGGGACGACGAAGGCTACATCCACATCGTCGATCGCAAGAAAGAAATCATCATTTCCGGCGGCGAAAACATTTCCTCGCTCGAAATCGAACAGCACATCTTTTCCCATCCCGAGGTGTTTGAATGCGCGGTTGTCGCGGCTCCCGACGGGCGTTGGGGCGAAGTTCCAGCCGCGATCGTCGTGCGCAAACCGGGCTCCACACTGACCGTCGAAACGCTGCAGGCGTACCTGCAGGAACACCTGGGCCGCTTCAAGCTGCCTCGCATCGTGGAAGTGCAAGATGAACCTCTACCCAAGACCGGCACCGGCAAGATTCGCAAGCTCGTGCTGAAGGAGAAGTACTGGGTGGGTAAAGAAAAGCGCGTGCAGGGCTGATGTTTTCTTTGCTGATTGCGGCCGATGCCGGCGACCCGCAACGGGACCTGATCGTGCAGCGTTTGTGGGAACTGGGCACGCTAGGCATCGTCGAAGGAGACCAAACGCTCGAGGCGTTTTTTGAAGACGAAAGCGTGATCGAAACGCTGGCCGACCTGCATCCGCAGCGCATCGAACCGGAAGACGTCGATTGGGAAGAGGAGACCAAGCGCAGCTTCCCGCCGGTGACCGTGGGGGCTACCTTCTTTGTCGCGCCGCCGTGGAATACGGATCCAACGCCCGCCGGCCGCGAACGCCTTGTCATCAATCCGGGTTCGGCCTGCGGCACCGGCTATCATCCGTGTACGCAGATGTGCCTGGCACTGCTGGAACAGCATGTGAAGCCGGGCAGCCGCGTACTGGACGTGGGCGCTGGTTCCGGCATCCTGTCGAAGGCCGTTGCGATTTTGAAGGGCGGCGCCGTTGCGTGCGATATCGATCCGGATTCGATCGAACAATGCGACTGGCAACCGAAATTCGTGGGTTCCGTGGACGCGGTCGCCCCGGGAACGTTCGATCTTCTAGTGGCCAATATTTCCGCGGAAGCGCATCGCGAAATGATGCCCGAATACCGCCGGGTGGCGCGTACGCTGATCCTATCGGGCTTTGAGGACTTGGAACCTCAACGCGACGAAACGCAGCGCATCGAACTCGACGGTTGGTATGCGATCGTGATTACAGCCAAATGACCATGCCTAAGGGTAAGGCCCGGGTCGGTACCGGGAAAATGGCCGCTTGGTCCTGAGCCGTACTGGTACCTAACTCTTGCGCGGCCCACGGTACGGATAGGACTGCCAAGGGTCCTTGCCGTCCACGCGAGGGTCGCCCGTCTCGCGCAAATACCCTTGCAGGCGCTTCCACAGTTCGTCTTTGACCGGCGCATACTTCAAGTCGGTGGACACGTTCCGCATCTGCCAGGGATCATTCTTCAAGTCATACAACTCGTCGACGCGACGCTTGCCGAAGCAGAGTTCGTAGGCGTTCCCGTACTTGGATCTCTCGTTCAAAATCAGGTTGCGCGTAGGACTATCGTCTACATCGCCGTTGGTGTTGCCGAGGTTCGAAATATGTTCGCCGCCCATCGGCCAGCGGTCGGGACGGAAATTCCGGATGTACAGAAAGTCCTTGGTACGGATGCAGCGGGTCGGATAGGTTTCGTTGTTCGGCCGTGCCACGGTGTGCCGCTCGACGCCCGCAAATGCGGCATCGCGCGACGAATCGCTTTCGCCACGAAGCAGCGGTAACCAGCTCTTGCCGGTCATCGACGAGGGAACCGCAATGCCCGCGGCCTCCAGGAACGTCGGGGCGAGATCGATGTGCTGGACAAACTCGGGGACAGTCCGTCCGGGCTTCGAAACATTCTTTCCCCAGCGAACCGATAGCGGCATGTGAATCCCCGTGTCGTAGAGGTTTACCTTGCCGCGGGGGAAGGGCATTCCGTTGTCGCTCGTCACGACGATGAGCGTGTTCTCGAGTTCTCCCGCGCGTTCGATCGCCGCGATCATGCGTCCCAGATGCGCGTCGAAATATTCGACTTCGGCGCAGTAGTCCAGGATGTCGTTACGAACCACATCGGTATCCGGCCAGAAAGGCGGAACATCGACGTTTGCGGGGTCTTTCCCGAGCCGGCGCCCGATTCCGTTCTCATACACGCGATGTGGTTCCGTGCCGCCGTACCAGAAAAAGAACGGCTGCTCTTTGTCGGTGCGCGCCGCGAGAAAGTCATCGAAATTGGCCGCGTAATCGCGAGGATCGAGGCCGGACCGCGGCGGTGTGATCTTTTTCGCATTGAATTCCCGCCCAGCCGGAGGACGCTTATGCCCCAACGCTTCCCACGTGCCAGGTCCCCAGGTCTTCGCGGTGGAACCGGTGAAATAGCCGGCATCCTCGAGCAGATGCGTAAACACCGGGTAGTCGGGACTGAGCGTGCTCCACAAGACGCCGCCTTCGCGCGTCTGCCACATCTGGCGTCCCGTCAGGATCGAACTGCGCGAGGCCGTACACGACGGCGCGGCGCAAAACGAGCGTTCAAACGCAAGGCCTTCGCGCTCGATCCGGTTGATGGCCGGAATCTGCAAGGTGTTTGCACCCCGGTAACGGAAGGCACCGTTCCAGGAACGATCGTCGGCGGTCGCAAAAAGGATGTTCGGCCGCTTGGGGGTCTGTCCGGATAACGAAAGGGCGGCGGTGGCGCTCAGCGCAAATTCACGACGTGACAGCATCTAATGAGCTTACTTCTTTCGGATATAGATGGAACCGTTGAACGCGCGCAGTTGCAGTTCCGGGCCGCCGCCGCCGATCCGTCCGCTGACACCGCGATCGGTCCGAATGGGCAAGCCGCCCGTGAGTTGGATGTCGAACTCCGTGTGAATCTGGCCATTTTCGGTGCGCATTTTCACGTCCGCCTTGAGGTCGGCGGGAAACGTACAGTCGATGTTGCCATTCATCGACGTGAACGAACTTGGCTTCGAAGGGTCCAGTTGCCCGATCACCGCGTGAATGTTCTTGTTCAACGAATGCGCCAGGATCGAGCCCGACACGTTCACCAGGCGTATCGAGCCGTTGCGCGTGCT
>JAFDVT010000083.1 GCA_018268875.1 Acidobacteriota bacterium | reverse complement strand
CGACTATGGCATTGACTTCACTGCGGCGTTCTCCACCGAAATGAAGGACGGCGATCCGGATGCCGATGTTGGGATTGCGCAGCGTTATCCGGACGGAAGCCCAGTGCTACTGAACACACCGGCCATTCAGGGCAATTTCTCCGCTGTTTCCATCGAGTTCTGGCGGGAAGTTTACAAAGAATATGCGGACTTGATGGCAGAGGTGGGGATCAATCCATACCTTCAGTTCGGCGAGGTCCAGTGGTGGTATTTTCCGAAGCCTGGCGTTGGCATGACGTTTTACGACGAGTACACCAAGGCGCAGTTTGAGCTTCAGTACGGCCGGCCGATGGCGGTGATCATGAGCAATCATGCTAATCCGGCGGATTACCCGGACGAAGTGGCGTTCCTGCCGACGATCATCGGCGCCTATACGGACGCGATTATTGACCATGTTCGTGCGAGTCATCCGACGGCGAAGTTCGAGGTGCTGTATCCAGCCGATGTGAACGACGGCGCCTTAAACCAAGCCATTAACTATGCCTGGGGCTCGTGGACGCCGGCGAGGTTGGATAACCTGAAAACTGAAAGTTTTACTTACACGGGAGACCGGCGGTTGGACCTGTCGCTGCATCGAAGTTGTGACTACGGGTTTGACCTGGGTTTTGCGTCAAGCCAGAGGAGTCACCTAGTCGGTATCGGCGATCCGTATACCGGTTGGCTTAAGGAAGTTCGATATGCCGAGGGGCGAAACCAGGATTCGGTCGTGCTGTGGGCGCTGGATCAGTTTTGTCTGGTGGGCTATCCGATGCCACTAGAGAAGGGCGCGTCGCGAAGTTTTATGTCGTTGCGATGAGCGGGAGAAGGTGAATGTCTGTAAGCCGGTTTCTGTGCTTCGCGTTGCGGCGAAGTGGTGATCATTCATCTTGGCCGGCAGTTACCTGCCGGCTCGAGCAATCTACCCGGGAGTCGAACGAGACGAGCCGCCTCTTCTCCCCTATTTGATCTTGCTCCGCATGGGGTTTTCAATGCCGCTTCGGTTACCCGTCGCGCGGTGCGCTCTTACCGCACCTTTTCACCCTTACCGCGACTTGCGCCGCGGCGGTACGCTTTCTGTTGCACTAGTCCGTAGCCGTCGCCTTGAAGCGATGGCCCCCGGCCGTTAGCCGGCATGCTGCCCTTTGGAGACCGGACTTTCCTCCGGTTGCACCCTTGCGAGGCCACCGGCGACCACCTTTCCGATCCACCTTCTCCGTCTTCGATTGTCACACGTTTTCGCAGGACTTTCTTTAGACATGTGTTGATAACTTGTGGAAAATACACTACAAAAGGCGCTTCGGCGCTTGACGTCGATTCTGGTGAGCGTTGCAAGTGATTGATTTTTATCGGTCAACACTAGCGCAAAAAACAATCTTACTGTATTCTGTTTGATGACCACCTGTCGAAATTTCGGGAGACGTGTATTCACCGGGACCTTTGTGGGTGGCACACAGGAGCAACGATAAACACTATGTCTCAGCGTTTTTTGACCTCAATAACGCTGGCTTCCGTCGCAACGGCAATGCTGTTCTTGCCACCGCTGCTACCGGATGCTCAGGGTCAGGGGCTCGACACGCGTGCATCGAAGGATGATTGGGAAGAGATCAACTTCGAATTTGATTCCGCAACTCTCTCCGACGGATTTCCGAGCCTTCTCCGCATGGCGGAGCTGCTCAAGGCCAACACCGCATTTAAAGTAAAGCTTGAAGGTCACGGAGATGGGATCGGCTCCGATGCCTACAACGACGAACTTGCCACTCGCCGCGCGCAGACCGTTCGTGACTTCCTGGTGAAGTACGGCGCCGCTGCGAGCCAGATCGATACCTCTTCTAAAGGAAAGCGCGACCCGAAGGTTGCCTCCGAGAAGAAGTACTACTCAAGGACCGACGTTGCTCGCTGGATGAACCGTCGCGTTGTCGTGACGGTTGTAGACGGGCAAGGACGCACAGTCGCCGCTGGGGGAACCGCGGACGCCATTCGCGCCATGAACAACAAGAGCGGAATGGACGATTGCTGCAACGAGGTTCTGAAGCGGCTCGATAAGCTCGACGACATTCTGAAACAGTTAAAGGATCTCGCCGACGCGAATAAAGATCTTAAGAAAGACATCGACGAACTCAAGCAGAAAGCCGGAACGGGCTTGGGCGGTGGAGCCGGCGCGCCGGGCGCAGCGGGTGCCGCTGCCGGTGGCAATCAGTTAGCAGGCGGAACCGGGACCACTGGTGTTGGCGCTGGTGCTGCTGGGGCGAACTCCGGCAACACGGCTGGCGGATCTGGAACCGGAACCGGGACGTCGAACTCCACCTCAAACAGCGCGCATTCCGGAAACGGGTTCGGCGACAAGTTCTCCCTCCTCGGTCTGAACGTCGGCGCGGACTCCGAAGGCAAAGCGACCTTCACTGGCCGCGGCCGCTTCTTCGCTCCGATGGGCGACAACTTCGCAGTGCAGGCTCAGGCCGAGTACCTTTACTTCCGTGCTCAGAAGGAAGGGCAGGCGGACCTCGGCATCGTTCACCGCATCGGACGCTTCCAGGGTGGACTGTTCGGAAGCTTCAAACACGTCAGCCTGAAGGGCGAGGGCGGTACGCTCGGTCAAGCGGCCTTCACTGCCGATTACCTCTTTGGACGGGGCCGCGTGGGCGTCTTCGGAACCAAGGGTTTCCTGGATAACACTATCATCGGGCGCTCGCAGGTCTTGCTGGCGAACGGCGCCATCGCTCCGAACCTGGTTCTCGAACGCTACCTGCGGATCGTCGATCAGGCCGGCATCAGCGGTACTGTTGGACTTGCTGGTAACACTTACGCCGAAGGTAATATTGGTTACCTCCGTAGCTACGGTGGTGCTGATCGTCCGGGTGGCACGCTCCGCTTCGTCTTCCCGCTGAACGACAAGTTTGCGTTTACGGCCGAAGGCGGCGTGAACGAAACCTTCCTCGG
>JAFDVT010000839.1 GCA_018268875.1 Acidobacteriota bacterium | reverse complement strand
CGGGCGCTGCAGTTCTTCTTCACCTCCACGCAATACAACCAGGTGCACCACATCCTGCTGGCCGGCGGTTGCGCGACGATCCCGGGGCTCGACGAGGCGGTCGGTCGCCGGACGGGCGTCAATACGGTGGTGGCGAATCCCTTCGCGGGCATGGAGAAGTCGACGAAGATCAAGGAGCACCAGCTGGCGCAGGACGCGCCGTCCCTGATGGTCGCGTGCGGGCTCGCCATGCGCAGGTTCGACGCATGATCCCGATCAACCTACTGCCGCATCGGGAAGAGCGGCGCCGCGAACAGCGCAAACGCTTCGCCTTCCTCGGCGTCGTGACGTTCGCGCTCGGTGCCGTGATCGTGGGTGCCGTGCACACCTATTTCTCGAATCGCATCGAAGCGCAGGGCGGGCGCAACCAGTATCTCGAGACCGAGATCGCAACGCTCGACCGGCAGATCGAAGAGATCAAGAAGCTCAAGGAACAGACGCAGGCGCTGTTGTCGCGAAAGAAGGTCGTCGAATCGCTGCAATCGAATCGGTCGGAGACCGTACGGCTGCTCGATCAGCTGGTCCGGCAGATCCCGGACGGCGTGTACCTGAAGGCCGTCAAGCAGACTGGAGAGAAAGTCACGTTGACCGGCTATGCCTCGTCCAACGCGCGCGTGTCGACGCTCATGCGCAACCTCGAGGCGTCCCCGTGGCTCGAGAGCCCGGCGCTGGTGGAGATCAAGGCGACCGTCGTCGACAAGCTCCCGACCAACGAATTCATCGTCAACGTGAGCCTGACCCGGGAAAAGGTCGAAGCGCCCGACGCCGGCAAGGCGTCCAAGAAGCCGGAGAAGGGCTGAGCCGCCATGACACTCGAGGATCTGCGCCGGCTCGACCCCAGGGATATCGGCAACTGGCCGGTACTGCCGAAGCTGGGCGTGCTGCTGATCATGCTGCTGCTGATCATCTTCCTGGGCTACTGGTTCGACTGGCGTCTCCAGGCCGAGGAACTGGCGGGTGCCATCCAGAAGGAAACCGAACTCAAGCAGCGCTTCATCGAAAAGAAGCAGCAGGCCGTCAATCTCGATGCGTACAAGAAGCAGCTCGCAGACATCGAGCAGGCCTTCGGTGCGATGCTCAAGCAGCTCCCCAACAAGGCCGAGATGGAGGCGTTGCTGACGGACATCAACCAGGCTGGACTCGGCCGAGGACTGCAATTCACGCTATTCCGGCCGGCATTGCGGGAGACGATGTCCGAGTTCTACGCGGAGCTGCCGATCACGATTCGCGTCACCGGGGCCTACCACGACATCGGCGCCTTCGCGAGCGACGTTTCCCAGCTCTCGCGGATCGTCACGCTGAACGACATCGCTGTCGCCTACGACAAGGACGGCAGTCTCGCACTCGATGCCGTGGCCAAGACGTACCGGTATCTCGACGAAGCGGAACTCGCCGCGCAGAAGAAGAAAGAGAAAGACGCGAAAGCGGGAGCAAAGAAGAAATGACACGGGCCACGGTGGCGATCACTCTCGCTCTCGCCCTGTCCGCCTGCGGCGGTGATGAGCACCAGGACCTGAAGAAGTTCGTCGACGAGGCGGGGATGAATCTGCGCAAGCGCGTGGATCCGCTGCCCGAGGTGAAGCCGTACGAGCCTTTTACCTACGAAGCGTTCGACCTTCCGGATCCGTTCAAACCGCGGAAGCCGGAGGCCACCGAGAAGAACGCCGCCGAGCGGCCCGCACAGGCCAGCGATCTCCGACGCAAGGAAGCCCTGGAAGCCTATCCGCTGGAGAGTCTCAAGATGGTCGGGACGCTTCAGGACAAGAGCAAGAAGATGTTCGCGCTCATCAAGACACCGGAGAACAACCTGTATCAGGTCAGAAGCGGGAATTACATCGGCCAGAACTTCGGCATCGTTTCGGTGATCACCGAAACGTCGATCACGCTGAAGGAGGTGGTCCAAGACGCCTCCGGCGTCTGGACGGAGCGCACGAGCAGCCTTCAACTGCTCGACGAAGAGGAGTCGAAGCGATGAGAACCTCCTGGGCGGCCGTCGGCCGCACGATCCTCGCGGTGGCAGTGCTGGCATGCGCCGCGCTGCCGTCCTGGGGAGCAAAACCCGCGGCCGAACCGGCCGGTTCAACCGCCTCGAACAGCATCGAAGCCGTCGACGTGCTCTCCGGACAGGGTGGCCGGGTCGTCGTGAAGATCACGACCCGCCAGCCGCTCGCCGCCGCTCCGACGAGCTTCGCGATCAGCAATCCGGCCAGGATCGTCTTCGACTTCGCGAACACCGCCAACGGTCTAGGCAAGGCCAGTCAGGAAGTCGGTAACACGGAACTGCGTTCGATCCGCTTCGGACAGTCCGGTGGTCGCACGCGCGTCGTCCTGAATCTCACGCGATCGGTGAAGTACGACGTCCAGCTCGACGGCAACGTCATGCAGGTGAACCTTCAGGCGGGCTCTGCCGTCGCACAGTCCGGGGCCGGCGGCGGTTCGGAGGGCGTGCAGTTCGCGACCGGCAAGGCGAACGTCCCGCACGCGTTGCTCAACATCGACTTCCGCCGCGGCAAGGCTGGCGAGGGTCAGCTGATCGTCGATCTGTCGGATGCCACGACCGGCATCGACATCCGGCGTCAGGGGAAGTCGGTCATCGTCGAATTCATCCAGGCGGAGATCCCGGCCAACCTCCAGCGCAAGCTCGATGTCACGGACTTCGCGACTCCGGTCGATGCCGTCGAAGCCACCCGGCAGGGTAGCAACGCACGCGTCGTGATCACGCCGAGGGGCAACTGGGAACACTCCGCGTACCAGACCGACAATCGGCTGATCGTCGAGATCAAGCAGGTCATCGAAGACCCCACGAAGATCGGCGCGGCGTCGGGTCGCGGCTACGTGGGCGACAAGCTCTCGCTGAACTTCCAGAACATCGAGGTGCGCGCGGTCCTCCAGGTCATCGCCGACTTCACGGGGCTCAACATCATCACCAGCGACACGGTCGCCGGCAACCTCACGCTGCGCCTGAAGGATGTTCCCTGGGATCAGGCCCTCGACATCATTCTCCAGTCCAAGGGGCTGGACATGCGCAAGAACGGCAACGTCGTCTGGATTGCACCCCGCGACGAGCTTGCCACCAAGGAAAAGCTCGCACTCGAGGCGCAGCAGCAGATCCAGGAACTCGAACCGACCCGGACCGAGAGCTTCCAGTTGAGCTACCAGAAGGCCGACGCGGTGAAGAAGCTGCTGGCCGACGCGAGCCAGAGTGTCCTATCGAAGCGCGGAGGTGCTGTCGTCGACCCGCGGACCAACACGGTGTTCGTGCAGGACACCCCGGGCAAGCTCGAAGAGGTCGCCCAGCTCATCAAGAAGATCGACGTGCCGGTCCGACAGGTGATGATCGAGGCCCGGATCGTCGAGGCGACCGATACCTTCGGACGCGCCCTCGGTGCTCGACTCGGCACCGTCACCAAAGGTGACGGTTTCTCGGTGCCGGGCGCGGATCGCGTGCGCATGTTCCTCGGCGGCAACGTCCGCAGCCAGGGCGTGCAGACCGGCCAGGCACAGGACTACGCCCAGAGCTTCTTCCCGGATTCGCTCGCCGTGAATCTCCCGGCGCCGAGTCTGGGTGCGGCCAGCGGGTCCGCCGGCGCATTCACGTTCACGCTGTTCAATCCGAGTCAGACGCGCTTCCTGAACCTCGAGATCTCGGCACTGCAACTCGACGCACGCGGCAAGCTCATCTCGAGTCCGCGAGTCATCACGGCCGACAACATCGAGGCCAACATCGAGCAGGGTACCGAGATTCCCTACCAGACTGCGACGGCCTCCGGCGCGACGAGCATCAGCTTCCGGAAGGCCACGCTGTCACTCAAGGTCAAGCCGCAGATCACGCCTGACGACAACGTGATCATGAAACTGGATGTCCACAAGGACAGCATCGGGGTCACGACGAATGCCGGCCCGGCCATCGACACCAAGCAGGTCACGACGGAAGTGCTGGTCGAGAACGGCGGCACCGTCGGGATCGGCGGCATCTACACGCAGGACGAGACCATGCAGCTCTCCAAGATCCCTCTGCTGGGCGACATCCCGATCATCGGTTTCCTGTTCCGCAACGAACGTCGCTTCAATGACCGCCGCGAGCTGCTCGTGTTCGTGACGCCCCGGATCCTCAAGGAAAACCTGACGCTTCGCTGAACAGCCCTGCCGTCGATACCGAAGCCCCGGCCCGTCCGGGGCTTCGCTTTTTCCGCGCGGGGCCGTGCACTAGAATCCGGCCCATGGAACACGCGGCATCGCCCGAAACTCAGCACCCGGCGGCGACGGGCAACATCTTTCTGGTCGGCCTCATGGGCGCCGGCAAGACTTCCGTCGGCAAGCTGCTCGCGAAGCGACTCGGCCTCCGGTTTCTCGATGCCGACCACGAAAT
>JAFDVT010000838.1 GCA_018268875.1 Acidobacteriota bacterium | reverse complement strand
TGCGCCTTACACCGCGTTGGCGATCATCGTCATGTTCCAGTCGGAAATCCGCCGGCTCCTGGCGCGCATCGGACGCAGCCGTGTATTAGGCTTCCGCAACAGTTTCGAACGCCGCGAGGTCACCGACGAACTTCTCCTCGCCCTGCAGTACCTTTCGCAGAACAAGACCGGCGCCCTGATCGTCATCGAACGCGACACCGGTCTGCGGACGTTCATCGAAAGCGGCGTCGCCATGGATTCGCTGGTGTCGCGCGACCTGTTGATCACGATCTTTGAAAATCGGGGCCCACTGCACGACGGCGCGGCCATCCTGCAAGGCGGGCGCATCGCCGCCGCGGCCTGCTTCCTGCCGCTCACCACCAACCCCGGCGTACTCGGCAAGCTCGGTACACGCCATCGCGCGGCGATCGGCATCACCGAGGAAACCGACTGCCTTGCGCTCCTGGTGTCCGAGGAAACCGGCAAGATCTCTGTCGCCGCTTTCGGCGAACTCGAGCGCGGCGTGACGCTCGAACGCGCCGAGGAACGCATCAACCGCCACGCCGCCGGCCATCGCGAATCCTCCGCTCCTCCCGAACCGGAAGAACGCAAGGTCCCGGTCACCGAGGCGAGGCTCTAGCGACCCGCAATGAAGATCGCCATCGAAAATTTCTGGTGGAAACTGTCGTCCCTGCTGGTGGCGATCGCTCTGTGGTTCACTCTGATCATGGAGCCGGACCTGATGACCTCCGCCTCCGTGCCCGTCTTCTTCGGCAATCTGCCCAAGGGCTACGAATTCTCGAGTCCTGTTCCGGACAAGATCGTGCTCGAAATCCGCGGCCCGGCCAGCAAGCTGCGTTCGGATTCGCTCGGAGACACAGCCGTCCACGTCGATCTTTCCGACATCACCAACCCCGGCCAACGCACCATTACGTTGGACAAATCGAACATTTCTTTACCCTTCGGCGTGACCTTCGTTCGCGCCGTACCTTCGCAACTGCGCATCCAGTTCGACCGTCAGCTATCGAAACAGGTACCGGTCCGCATCCGGTACCAGGAGCAGGCTCCCGCCGGCTGGCGCGTTCTTCGCGAGTCCGTGAATCCGGAATATCTTCGTATTATTGGTCCCGCGAATAAGGTCGATCAGGTGGAATATGCGGAGACGGATCCGATCGACGTGCAATGGAAGGCCGGACAAAAGACGGCCCGAGTGCATGTTTTTGCGGGAGACCCTCAAGTCCGGTTCGAGTCTTCGCCGATGGTTACAGTGAAGATGACGGTCGAGCACCTGGGGCCGCACGTCATCCAGTAATAGGAATTTACAACAGCATGAGCAGAAAACTGTTCGGAACCGACGGCATCCGTGGCGTCGCCGGCGAGGCTCCTTTGGATCGTCCAACGGCCTTTGCCCTGGGAGTCGCCCTGGGGGACTGGGTATTGGCTTGCGCCGACACCCAGCATCGCCACGTTGTCATCGGCATGGACACCCGCGAATCGGGGCCCTGGCTGGCCGAACACGTCGCCGGAGGCCTTGCCTCCAGGGGAGTCGCCGCCGAGTTCGCCGGCATCATTACGACGCCTGGCGTCGCCTATCTGGCACGGGTCGGGGACTACGCCGCGGGCGTCATGATCTCGGCCTCGCACAATCCGTTCACCGACAACGGCATCAAGGTCATCGATCATTCCGGCTTCAAAATGCCGGATGCCGAAGAGCTCAAGCTCGAAGAGGGCATCTTCGGCTTCCTGTCGTCCGGGGCCGAGATCGCGCCTCGGCCGCTAACCGCCGATCCTTCGCTGGCCGAACAATACATCGCCTACTTGCGGTCCACCTGCGCCGTGCGGTTCGACGGACTGCGTATCGCGATGGACTGCGCCAACGGTTCCGCGGCAGGCCTCGCGCCCGCGCTGTTCGAACACTTGGGCGCCACCATCGTCGCCAGGCTCGGCGTCGAACCCAACGGCCGCAATATCAACCTGCACTGCGGCTCGACGCACATGGAAGCGCTGCACGACGCCGTTTTGGAAACCGGCGCGGACCTTGGGATCGCCTTCGATGGCGACGCCGACCGCGCGTTATTCATCGCCAAATCCGGCATGGATGTGGACGGCGACATGGTGATGCTCATCACTGCCGCGTCGTTAGGCGTCAAGACCGTGGTGGCCACGGTGATGTCGAACATGGGCCTGGAGGTCGCGCTGCGTGAGCGTGGCATCGAAATGGTCCGCACCGCGGTAGGCGACAAGTACGTGCTGGAGGAAATGGTTCGCCGGGATCTGGAACTGGGTGGCGAGCAATCGGGCCACATCATTTTCCGCAAGTGGGCCACCACGGGCGACGGCATGTTGACGGCCTTGCGGGTGCTCGAGGTGATGCAAAAGCAGCACAAGCCGCTCGACGACCTCGCCGGCGAGATGAAGGTGTACCCGCAGTTGCTGGTGAACGTCCGCATCCGGGAACGCCGCCCGCTACAGGATCTGGTGGCGGTAATGGAAGCGATCAACGCGGCGGAAGCCGAGTTTCAGGGAAAGGGCCGGGTTCTGGTCCGTTTTTCAGGCACCGAGCCGCTGGCCCGGGTGATGGCGGAAGGCGCGGATCAAAAGCTCGTCGACCGCTGGGTCCACAAGATCGCGGATGAGTTGAAGGCGGAACTGGGCGCCTAGAAACCGTTGCTTTCGCTGTGGTCCCCGGCGCGCCAAGGTTCCGCCTTCGTGCGCCCCTGCCTTCGTGCCCGTTTACATCAGCGCGAGGTTGTGCCAGAACCTCTCTAGGCTCGTTGTACCGCCAAAGAGCGTCGTGAAATTGGTCGAATCGACGAGCAGGATATCTCCGGCACGTTCGTTCGTCGGCGGCATCCACAACAGGCAGTTGAACTCCGTGTTCCCGGCCTGCGTGAACGGATGAGGACGGTCCAGGTCGATCGGTTGGCGGGCCAGCACCTGGATGGACTTCAAGTCCTCGCCCACAAGCTCATAGTGAGGCAGATGCGGATGGAAATTCAGCGTCGGCACATCGGTCAGCAACCCGAGCTTGTCCACGTCCCGAAACGCCGTTAGGGGAGCGATTTCCCGGGTCCCCTTAACCACCGCCGGCCGCAAGCCGAACTTGTTGTGCACGGGTACGCCAAGGGCATGCATCAGCGAACGTGTATACTGCCCGAACCGCTGCTGGCGGGGAACCAGCGCATCGCCGTGATGCAGATACTCCATCTGCTGCTGCTGGTGATTGTTTACAAACCCGACATCGTGGTGCGGCGCCAGCAGGAGACAAGTCCCCTCACGCTTGAGCCAGTTGCGGATCGCGTCAATTTCGGCCGGGGAGGCCTCCTGCTCGGACACAAGGTGATCCAGTCCAAACACGAGCAGGGTGTCGGTATCGGCCAGAATCCGCTCGTCGATCGGCAGTTTGTAACCCGCCTGGTCGATCCGCTGGAAGACCGCCACCGGATGGCCCGTGGCTTCGCCCACAAGCTTCTGGAAGCTCAGTGTCGAGCGGTGGAAGAGTTCCAGCGTTCCCGCAATGCCCTGCAGGAAATTTGCCGCGGACCATTCTTCGGTTTCATACGCCGGCCAAAGCACAGTACGGACTTCGGTCATCGTGGAGAAGCGGTTGTTCAGCTCGGCGGGGCTGCGTTGCGACTCCCACGGATAGCTCCAGGTCCAATAGATGCTGAGGCGGCGCTTCCCGGCGGTGAAC
>JAFDVT010000837.1 GCA_018268875.1 Acidobacteriota bacterium | reverse complement strand
TCGACAATACAAGATGTCCGGTTTCGGCGGCCGTCAGGGCCAGCATCACGGTCTCCGGATCCCGCATTTCGCCCACCAGGATCACGTCCGGCGACTGCCGCAGGATGCTTCGTAAACAATCGTTGAACCCCGGCGTGTCGATGCCCACTTCAATCTGTTCTACCAGCGCCATCCGGTTGGTGTGGACGAATTCCACAGGATCTTCGACCGTCACGATGTGGCAGGCCCGGGACCTGTTCATCTCCTCGACCAGCGCTGCGAGCGTCGAACTCTTGCCCGCGCCCGTGGGACCCGCCACCAGCACCAGTCCACGGCGCAGCGTTGCGATCTGCTGCAGCGCGGGCGGCAAATCGAGGTCCGCCAGGCGAGGTACGTCGCGAGGCAGTAGCCGTATGGCCGCGGCTAGCGTTTGGCGCTGGTGATGGACGTTGATCCGGAAGCGCCGTCCGGTGCGGGATTGGAAGGCGAAGTCCGCGCTGAGGGTGTCGCGCAGGCGCTTGAGGTCGGCGGGGTTCAGCAACGGCATGACCATCCCTCGAACGTCGGTATCGGTGAGCGGGTCGCCGCCCGACATGCGGATGGTGCCCTGGATTCGTTCGGCGATCCCCGCTCCGGGAACCAGCAGGATGTCGGACGCCCCGTTTGCCACCGCCTGGCGCAGGATTTCCGCCAGGCGAGGCTGTTCCAGGCGGCCGGAGGCGGCGGACGACGACGACGGGTTGTCGGCTGTGGAAACCGGCGTGGCGGCCTGCCGGTTCAGCTCGTGAACCAGCGAGTCCAGTTCGTCTTCGTAGGGTGCCATTCCCGGCGGTAACTTACTTGATCGGCGAATAATCGGTGGCGTTCATGTACACCGACTCCACCCGTTCCACGATCTTGCCGTCGGCCTCGGACTCCTTGGCGACCTGTTTCCACACCGGGTCGTTCCGGAAGTTATCCCAGTTCTGCTTGGCGGCCTCGCGGCTGGCGTGCGAAATGACGTAGATCAGCGTGTTTTCGGACTTCGGGGCATCCTGCGGCACCCAATAGCCGATGTTCTTCATGCCGTGCTTCTCGAACAGCTTGAGCGTATGGTTGCGGAAGCGCGCCTGGAGCGCGGGCAACCGGCCCGGCAGCGTGTAATAGGTGCGCAACTCGTACACGGGCGACGAGGCCGCGCTGGCCTCCTGCGGATGGCTCAAGGTTTGCGACAGAAAAACTCCAGCAACTAGGCCGGCGAGGAGGAAAAGAGCCTGCTTCATATGAGGGATATCGTATCAGAGCAGGCGCGCCGTCGACGCGCGCTCGACCAGTTTCGGTTCGAGCAGCACAGTGGTGGGCTGCGAGGGCGTCTTCGCTTCGATGTGCGCCAGCGCCAGGCGCCCGGCCTGTTCCCCCAACGCGACCGCGCTCTGGTCCACCGTGGACAGCGGAACGCGAAGAAACGGCGCATACCGGACATTGCCGCAGCCGATGAGCGCGATGTCTTCCGGAATTCGCAACCCGGCTTCGAGAATTGCAATCATCGCGCCCATCGCGCCCGGATCGTTGAAGCAGAATACGCCGTCGGGCCGGGGATCACGGGTCAGCAGTTGGCGCATCGCGCTATGGCCGCGAACCTCGCCCGAATTGTCGCTTACGCCCTGGTACACGATGTAGTCTTCGGGCATCGTCATGCCATGCTTGGCGAGGGCCGCCCGGTACCCGGCGCAACGTCCTTCCGCCGTACTGACGTTGGCGCCGCGGATGTGCGCGATCCTCCGGCAACCCTTCTCGATCAGGTGTTCGGTGGCCATCCGGCCGGCCGTTTCGTCGTCTGTTCCGACAAAGCTCGCGCCCGGCGTGTCGAGCTTGCGGTCAATCAGGATATAGGGGACCTTGCGATCTTCGATTTCCCGCAGAGATTCCACGCTGCTTTGCGCCGAGGCGATGACCAGCGCGTCCACGCCCCGCGCCAGCATTTGCGACACTTCCTGCTGTTCGAGCCCCGTGTCTTCTTCCGACGACGAGATCAGCAGGCCGTACCCTTTGGTCCGCAGCACGCGTGACAATCCGCCCGCGACCTCCGAAAAGAACGCGTGCATCAGGTCCGGCGCGATGAACCCGACGCTCATGCTCTTGCCGGTGACCAAAGCGCGCGCCGCGATATTCGGCCGGTAGTTGACCTCGCGCACCCGTTTCCACACACGGGCGCGCGTTTCGGCGCTGATATCAGGATGGTCCCGCAGGACCTTGGAAACAGTGATGACGGAGACGCCCAAATGCTCGGCGATGTCCTTCAGGCGGCTGGCCATACGACATTACATGGTACTTCGGAGGCCCCGCAGGTTACTCCACAAGCCCGTTGCGCACGGCAAACCGTACCAGTTCCCCCACACTGTGCAGTCCCAGCTTTTCCATGATCCGCGTCCGGTGCCCGTCCACGGTATAGACGCTCAGGTTCAGCAACGTCGCGATCTCTTTGTTGGTCTTGCCTTCCGCAATCTGCTGCAGGATCTCCCGTTCGCGCGAACTCAACAGATCCAGTGGATTGGTGGCGTGTTTGCGGTAATCCTTCAATACCGCGCCCGCCACTTCGGGACTCAGATAGCTGTTGCCTTGCGCCACCGCGCGCACGGCGGCGATCAGTTCGCTATCGGCCGATTCCTTTAAAATGTACCCTTCGGCCCCGGCCCGCAGAATCTCGCGAACGTACACGCCGTCGCGATGCACGCTCAGCGCCAGCACACGCACCAGAGGCTCGGCTTCGCGAATGCGCCGCGT
>JAFDVT010000836.1 GCA_018268875.1 Acidobacteriota bacterium | reverse complement strand
GCGCGTGACGGCCTCGCCGACGGTCTTGTAGATGGGGACGTTCTTGGCCTGGCAGACTTTCTGGCCGAGTCCACTGCTGTCGAACTGATGGATGTAGGCGGATACGACGTCGACGCGCGACTGTTTGTGGGCGCCTTCCCACCAATAGCCGTCCATGAGCTTGCAGATGATCCAGTCCGCATGGGAGTTGGGAGCAGCCCAGTAGGTGGTGCAGACGGCGATGCGGGGTCGTGCGGACGGTTGTGGGGTTTGTGCCGTAGCCACAGCGGCGGCGCTCGCCAGGCCCGTTACGGCGGCGGCCAGTTCACGGCGAGTTACCAGTAGGTTCGACTTGGTGGGGTTGTTTTCGGTCACGTAAGAAAGCTCCGTAGGTGGTACAGGCAAACGGCGGCTTCAGCCGACGTGTTGCACTTCGTCGCGCGGGCCGGCGACTTGCGTGTACATGGCGTCGGGCGCCAGATCGATCTCGCCCGGCCATGCAACCGCACCGTAGTCAATAAAGACTTGGGCGAAAAACTTTTCGTTACGCAGTGGTGCGAGTGCGCCGGTCAGATCCTCCGGCCGCAATTGGACAGGTCCCGCCAACCCGTCCTGAAATCGGACAAAGAGGCGATAGTGAGGTTCTGCTTTGACTTCGATTACGTCCCAATGCATGGCATGTTCACTTCATTATTCATCCCAAGGGCTCGATCGTTGCCGGCGCTTTGTTGCCGCGGCATAAATGCCAGTCTTACAAAAGCGCCTCTCTATGCATAATCGCCCATTCGAGTACCAAACGGAATCGGCTCAGACTTTTTGCAGCTTCCACTTGCCCCGGCGGAACATGTAGATTGCCGCTGCGGCTAGGGCGGATTCCGCTGTGGGGACTGCAATGAAAACTCCGTCGAAGCCGAGGCCCGCGGGGAAGGCCATCAAGTACGCAAACGGGATCTGGAAGAGCCAGTAACAGAACAGATTGATCATCGTCGGTGTGTAGGTGTCGCCGGCGCCGTTGAAGGCTTGGGTCAGGACCATTCCATACGCATAAAAAACGTTGCCGGCGCTGAAGATTCGCAGGGCCGAGGCGGCTACCGGGATCACGGCGGGGTCGTCCACAAAGCGCCCGACGATGTCCGGCGCGAAGATCCAGAAGAGCACTCCTACGCTGCCCAGGAAGTACATATTGAGCCGTCCGGCTTGCCAGGCGCTGGCTTCCGCGCGGTCGGGCTTTCCCGCGCCTAGATTTTGACCGACCAGCGTTGCGGCGGCGTTGCTGAGTCCCCAGGAGGGCAGGATGACGAAGATGACGATGCGTACCGCGAGGGCGTAGCCCGCTACGGCGACCGTGCCGAACGTGGCGGCCATGCGGATGAGCGCGGTCCAGGAGCCCATGGGGAGCAGGTACTGGATCATGCCTCCGGTGGAGAGTTCGATGAGCTTGCGCATCACGGTGGGCGAGATGCGGAGGTGTTCGCCACGGAGTTGGATGCGGCCGCTGCCCCGGAAGAGGATGTAGAGCTGGAAGAGTACGCCGACGCCGCGGCCGATGGTGGTTCCGACTGCGGAACCGTCGATGCCAAGGGCGGGGAAGGGTCCGATACCGAAGATCAACAGCGGGTTGAGGATGATGTTGATGCCGTTGGCGAGCCATAGGGATCGCATGGCGATGGCGGCGTCACCGGAGCCGCGGAAGACGGCGTTCAACAGGAAGAGCAGGAAGATGGTCGCGCTGCCGCCGTAGAGGATTCGCGTGTAGTTGGCGCCGGTGGCCACGACCTCGGATTCCGCGCCCATAAGGCGGAGGAGTTGCGGCGCCTGCCAGGCTCCGACGATGCCGATGACGACGGAGATCAACGCGCCGAGGATCAGCGATTGCGCGGCGGCTACGCCTGCTTCGGCGGGGTTCTTTTCGCCGATGCGCCGGGCGATGATGGCGGTGGTTCCCATGCTGAGTCCCATGGCGATGGAAAACAGAATGGTGAGGGTCGATTCGGTGAGCGCGGCGGCGGCCATGGCGTGCTTGCCGAGCTTGGCGATGAAGAAGATGTCGACGATGCCGAACAACGACTCCATGCACATTTCGAGCACCATCGGTACCGAAAGCATGAAGATGGCGCGGTGGAGACTGCCCTGCGTGTAGTCGCGGTCCGACCCGGAGACAGCCTCGCGGAGCGATGCCCAGAAACCTGGTTGTGATTCGGACATTAGCCGGGGAGGCTCCGGTATTGGAAGCCGGCGCGAGTGAGTCGAGCTTTGTCGAGGGCGTTGCGTCCGTCGAGGATCAGCGCGTTGCGCATGGTGGCGGCGACGGCGGGCCAATCGAGTTCGCGGTATTCCTGCCATTCGGTGACGAGCACCAATGCGTCGGCGCCGTTTGCGACTTCTTCGGGCGTGGCGCAGGCGATGGTGGCGAGGTCCGGCTGTTCCTTGGCGTAGCGTTCCATGGCGACGGGGTCATGGACTTTGACGCGGCAGCCACGTTCGATCAACTTGCGGGCGATGTCGATGGCGGGTGCTTCGCGAAGGTCGTCCGTGTTGGGCTTGAAGGCGAGGCCCAGCAAGCCGATGGTGCGGCCTTTGAGGATCTTGAGTTCGTTGAGAAGCCGTTCCACGATGCGTTCGCGCTGCATGCGGTTGACCTCGCGCGCGGCTTTGACGATGGGCATGTCGAGGCCGTATTCACCCGCTGTGGCAACAAGCGCGGCGGTGTCTTTGCCGAAGCACGAGCCTCCCCAACCGATGCCGGCTTGCAGGAAGCGGGTGCCGATGCGAGCGTCGAGTCCGATGCCTTTGGAGACTTGGCGGATGTCGGCGCCGGCCTTTTCGGCGAGCGTACCGATTTCGTTGATGTAGCTGATTTTCAGGGCGAGGAAGGCGTTGGCGGCGTACTTGATGAGTTCGGCGGAGGCGAGGTCGGTCGAGACCAAAGGTACGGCGCCGAAGTCTTCGGGACGGGGCAGGTAGACGGGGGCTTCGAAGGTCTGGTCGAGCACCGGGCGGTAGAGCGTGTAGAGCGTTTCGAGGGCTTGCGGATCGTCGCCACCGACGACGACGCGATCGGGATACAGAGAGTCGTGCAGGGCGGTTCCTTCGCGGAGGAATTCAGGGTTCGACGCGACGGCGAAGCGGCTGTTTTTGTTCGTTGAGGCGTCGCGAAGGATGGAGTCCACCCAGTTGCCGCTACCGAGAGGCACGGTGGATTTGTTGACGACTACGGTGAAGCCTCCGGCATGGTGTTTGGCGATGCCTTCGGCGGCGGAGCGGACGTACTTGAGATCGGGGTTGCCACCTTCGCCGGGCGGCGTTCCGACGGCGACGAAGACGACCTGCGCGCCGGG
>JAFDVT010000835.1 GCA_018268875.1 Acidobacteriota bacterium | reverse complement strand
GACTTTTCCGGACCATACGAAAAGACGTGGGAAAGCGGACCCGATGGGGCGTTTCAGGTCACAACAGGCGCGCCCGTGTCGATCATTCGCAGGATCGGTTATCACAGCGCGGTGATTCGCCAGGCAGACGTGACTGGCGACCTGCGGATAATACTGCGCGCGTTGCCCAACGGTGGCCGTTTCCCGACCTGCGCTGGCGCGGAGGCAAGGTCTCGCGCGTCAAGTTACGAGTTACGCATGGCACAGCGGACGGAAGTAAACAGGATCGTCCTCAGAAATGGAGACGACACGCACCAACTGACATTCCACATCAAACACGCCAAGACCAGGATTCGCTACAACGGCGGGCCAATGTGGGGAATCAGCCCCATTCGGGACGCCGATGTCGCCGGCGCGTCCGCCCTCGAAGACGCGACCTACTGGATCGGCGCGGGCAACGGCTTCCAACTTCCCATTCATGTCTCGCGCTGGACATCGGCCAACGGCCGCCATCACCGCGCGATAGACAAGTTCGGGGATCAGTTCGCTTACCGCAACGCGCCAGGCGAAGAATTGGCGATCCTCGACCCCATCATGGACAGCGTCTGCGTCCAACCGCCGGAATGACTCGTTACTTCCTCCATCCCGGGATCGTAGCGTCACTATTGCTGGCGCAGTCCTTCGAACCGCGACGCCTCGAAGGCATCGTGCTGGACAGCAATGGCGACCCCGTCGCCGAAGCGGCGATCTTCTACTCGGACCATCGCGATCTCGGCCACACGGGCAAGGACGGCAAGTTCTCCATACAGACGACGTATTCGCGCCTGCTGATTCGCAAGACCGGCTACGTCAGCGCTCTGGCCACGCGCTCGAACACTGGCGACCCGATCACAGTGCATCTCCAAGCCTTGCCAAATGGCAAACGGCTGCCGAAGTGCCCTCGCAACAACGTAGGATTCTCAATCCGGTTTGCGAAACTGAAGGGGATGATCGTATCCGGCGAAAGCCGTGACGTCGACTTCACCGCCCGCCAATATTCGTTCGGCAAGACAGCCAGCATCACCCACGGCTCCGGCCCAATGTGGGCGTTTGGGATGCCACTTCAGGCGGAGGTCGAGTCGGAAGGATTCGCGGAGAAGGTGTTTTCTCATCCGAGCGCGGACGCCGAAATCTACGACTATCGTGGCCGCGATGTCGATGGCAGTTACTTTCGCTCCGTCGGATTCATCGGAGAAACGGCGGCATACCGCACCAAGGACTTCGCCGCCGCCCGCCAGTTGGATGCCATCCTCGACACGGCTTGCTCGGTAAACGCCCAATAACGAAAAAGAAACAAAACGGGCCCCGTTTGCGCTTGTCTGTGCATGAACGCCAAGCGCAGGACCCTTGCTTTCGTCATTTCAACTACCGCTCTGTTCGGCCAGGCCCCCACCGTCTCGGGAACCTTGACTGTCGACGGCAAGCCCCATCCCGTAACATCGGCCTGCGCCTATGAAGAACAGGACCCGTTCGATAAGAAGAGCATGCGCCTGGTCACCCTTCTGTGGACCGATGGCAAGCCGCTCGAAGGCCCGTGCCGCGACTTTATGTTCACGCTCCAAAAGCGTCTCCGCGCAGGCACCACGCTGTACCTCTCGGCAATCGTTCAAACGCCCGCCATGACCTGGGAATACGGAACGCTTGGCGTGGGCGACGCTCCCATTTCGTTTTCCTACTCGGGCAACGACCCCGCCACCAAGTTCGAGCCGGCCTCGGCGTCCAAGGACACGCTTTCCGGCAGTTTCCTCACCGTGCGCCCGCTGAAGATCGCCGATTCGCCCCGGATGGAAATCGCCGCCAAGGTGACTGCCGTGCCGATCGAACGCGAAACCCCGGTCTCCGCCGAAGTAACTGGTCCCGCCGCTGCCAATAGCCCCGCCGCGAAGGCTGCGATCCGCTTCCTCACCGCCATGAGCAACGGCGACATGAAGGCCGTCCGCGCCATGATCGCCCAAGACGAACGAGCCCGGTTCGACGAAGACATCGCCTCCCCCGAAGGCAAGCAAATGGTGGACATGATGACCACCATGGCCAAAGGCACGCTTGGCTTGCCCGTCGCTTCCATCGCGACCCAAGGCGCCGTCACCATCGTTACTCTCGAAAAGAAAACCGAAGGAGGCAAAGAGTCCGCCACGTTCAAGCTCCGTCAGGAAAACGGAGAGTACCGCATCACCCGCAAGCGCTAACTCTTGGATTTGGCCGCGGTCCCGAACGCGACCCCGGTCCATTCGTCGTTGAGACTGAGAACCTTGTACTGCGCGAGACCGTACAGCGCCGCGGCTTCGCTCAAACCCGTCCAGGTGACGCCCTTGCCGCCCTTGCGATAAAACACCCAGAGGCGAGGCTTCGGCCCCAGTTGCGGGCCGATCCAGCGGAAGCCGTCCTCCACCTCGCCCGCCACGCGAACGAACCAAAACGTGGCGTCAGTCCGGGCGTCCGGCGCTTCCACTACTTCGACGTCGACATCGAGGCCCGGGACGAGGCGTTCCAATGCCGCGGGCGCGCCAATCAGCGCGAGCCGCATCCCGGCCTTCAGACCCAGCTTAGCGGCCATGGGACGATTCGACGGCATCATCGCCTTCGGCGCCACCATGCCCGCGACCGGAGGGTTCGCGATGGCCTTCAATACTGCCTGGCTCGCATTTTTCCATTCGCAGAACACGGCGTCCGGCATCGACTCCCGCACCTTCGCGACCTTGGCCGCCTCGCCTCCGACGAACACGATCGG
>JAFDVT010000834.1 GCA_018268875.1 Acidobacteriota bacterium | reverse complement strand
GATCGAGACTTTGTCGGCGGTCGGCCTCGGCTATCTGCATCTCGGGCAGTCGTCAACGACGCTTTCCGGAGGCGAGGCCCAGCGCATCAAGCTAGCCCGCGAACTGTCGCGTCGCCAGACCGGGCGGACGCTCTACATCCTCGATGAGCCAACGACCGGCCTGCACTTTGAGGACGTCAATCGCCTGCTGGAGGTCATCCAACGGCTGGTGAGCTTCGGCAATACCGTGATCGTCATCGAGCACCACCTGGACGTGATCAAGACGGCGGATTGGATCATCGACCTGGGTCCCGAGGGCGGCGACGGAGGCGGGCAGATCATCGCCGCCGGTACGCCGGAACAGGTCGCGAAGGTGAAGGGGAGTCACACGGCAAAGGCGCTCGCGCCGATGCTGTCCCGGCAACGCTAATGCGAATGATCGCCTGCTCAATCGTTTGCGTCGCTGTTGCATAAACAACATGAATACTAATGCTCGCCCAACGTTCTGACGATAGCTCCTGTTACGATAAGCGAGCCTCAAGCCCATCATGCTAAGCCGAATTCTTTGCCTCGCCGTGGTTGCCTCCAGTTGCGCCATGGCCGATTTCGTGAACGGATCCTTCTCCACTGGCGACCTCAGTGGCTGGACCCACTACCTGACTGCCAACGGTCGGGAGAATTACGGCGACGTCGCCTCCTTCGATACCACCGGAACAGGCGCCAACCCCGCGGCGCGATTTGAGATCGGCCAATCCTCCCTTGATAGCTCTATGGCCGGGGCAGGCATTCGCCAGTCGCTCTTCCTGCAACCGGGGACCTATACCCTAACCGCCGACATTGCCGTTCTCGGCGGCCCTCTCGACAACTTCTCCGGTGGCGTCTTCACGGCACGGCTAGATTCCAGCACCCTCGATACCCACGATTTCGGCTATGCCTTAGCGGGGCCTGCCATCGTGCGCTCGTCACGCTTAATGGCCGTCACGATCGCGTCGGCTGGAACCTATCAATTCTCGTTCGAATTTACCCGTCCCTATCTTACGCTCAAGGACCGTACGCCCTACAACTACATCGACAACATTCACCTCTCCGGTGGTCCTGTGGGCGTGCCCGAGACGGCGGACTGGACCTATGCGGCGCTCGCATTCGGTGGCGTGGTCGCGGCAACCCGGTTTCGCCGGGGTTAATCGGGTCGCGTAAAACAAAACTTCAGCTCAATGTTTTCAATCGGAACCGGTTCGAGCAACTGTGCAAATCCCGATTTGACATTATTCGCCTTGATTCGGTAGACTCTTATATGTTTGGCGAGTAGTGAAATACTCTCCTGCGACCACTCTGTTTCCACTCGCCCTCTTAGCTGTATCCGAGAGGTGGCCCGGCGAAGCTCCGGAAAAACAGAGTCCGGCGGAGAGTTGGTCCCTATACCGGAACGGACATAAGCGCCGTCTTCAGCAAGGACCAGTCGAAAAAGCCTCGCAAATTCAGGTCGTTCGTTCGTTCGCTTTACCAGCAACAACAACAAATCTGATTCTGACCGCGAAATTTTTAGTCTGTAGGATTGCCCGTTGCTTTCGCTTGGCTGTCCGCGCGTGTTTTGCGCGAAATGCCTGGAAGTGACGGATAACAAAAGAGGAAGTTCGTGCCGACGTTTAACCAACTCGTTCGGAAAGGCCGCACGCCGATCCGTTATAAAACCGCGAGCCCCGCGCTCCAGAGCTGCCCCCAGCGCCGCGGTGTTTGCACCCGTGTGTTTACCACGACCCCGAAAAAGCCGAACTCGGCGCTCCGCAAGGTCGCTCGTGTGCGTCTCACCAACGGCATCGAAGTCACCAGCTACATCCCGGGTGTCGGCCACAACCTGCAGGAACACTCGATTGTGTTGATCCGCGGCGGCCGCGTGAAAGATCTCCCCGGTGTGCGCTACCACATTGTGCGCGGTACGCTTGACACCGCCGGTGTCGCGGGCCGTAACCAGAGCCGTTCGAAGTACGGCGCGAAGCGTCCCAAGGGTGGCGCCGCCGCCGCTCCGGCCAAGGGCAAGAAGTAAGGATTAAGAGGAAACATGCCACGTAGACGCAGAGCCGAAGTTCGCGAAATCGTCGCCGATCCGATCTACAACTCCACGCTGTGTGAGAAGTTCATCAACTCCATGATGTGGGACGGCAAGAAGGGCACCGCCCAGCGCATTTTTTACAGTGCGATGGAAAAGCTCGGCGAGCGCGCCGGCGATGAGCCGTTGAAGGTGTTCAAGAAGGCTGTCGAAAACGCCAAGCCGCTGCTCGAAGTGAAATCCCGCCGCGTGGGTGGCGCGAACTACCAGGTGCCGATCGAAGTTCCGAACAATCGCCGCACCTCGCTCGCCCTGCGCTGGATCATCAGCAACGCCCGCACCCGCCCCGACAAGAATATGGCCGACAAGCTGGCCAATGAATTGAACGACGCCGCGAATCTCCGCGGTGGCGCGATCAAGAAGAAGGACGACGTTCATCGCATGGCTGAGGCGAACAAGGCCTTTGCGCATTACCGCTGGTAACTCATGGCTCGTACAGTACCTCTCGAAAAATGTAGAAATATCGGCATCATGGCCCACATCGATGCCGGTAAGACCACCACGACCGAGCGCATCCTCTACTACACCGGCCGTACGCACAAGATCGGTGAAGTGCACGAGGGTACGGCAACCATGGACTGGATGGCGCAGGAGCAGGAGCGTGGTATCACCATCACCTCCGCCGCGACCACCTGCCAGTGGGGCGACATCCACATCAACATCATCGACACTCCCGGTCACGTGGACTTCACGGCCGAAGTGGAGCGTTCGCTGCGCGTCCTCGACGGCGCCGTAGCGGTGTTCGATGCTGTCGCCGGTGTGCAGCCGCAATCGGAAACGGTGTGGCGCCAGGCCGACAAGTACAAGGTCCCGCGCATTTGCTTCATCAACAAGATGGATCGCGTCGGCGCTGATTTTTACAACGCCGTCAAGACGATCGTGAATCGCCTGGGCGCGCGTCCGATCCCGATTCAGATCCCGGTTGGCGCGGAAGACAAGTTCCAGGGCGTGGTCAATCTCGTCACCATGAAGGCGCGCATCTGGCGCGACGAAACTCTCGGTGCGAAGTACGACGACGTCGACATCCCGGCCGATCTGGTCGATCTCGCGAAGGAATACCGCGAGAAGATGATCGAAGCGGTTTCGGAGTCCGATGAAGCGTTGTTCGAAAAGTTCGTGAACGGCGAAGAGCTGACGGAAAAGGAAATCCTCGCCGGTCTCCGCAAGGCGACGCTTGAGCAGAAGATCTTCCCGGTAATCTGCGGCTCCTCGTTCAAGAACAAGGGTGTGCAGAACATGCTCGACGCCGTTGTCGATCTGCTGCCGCATCCGCTCGACGTTCCGTCGATCACCGGCTTCGATCCGGACGACCGGAGCAAGGAAATTCAGCGTGACGCTTCGGACGCCGCCCCGTTTGCGGGTCTGGTGTTCAAGATCATGACCGACCCGTTTGTGGGTCAGTTGTGCTTCATGCGCGTGTACTCGGGCCGCCTCGGTTCGGGCGACACGATCTTTAACGCCGCCAAGGGCAAGCGCGAACGCGTCGGCCGCCTGGTGAAGATGCACGCCAACAAGCGCGAAGAGATCCAGGAGATCCTCGCGGGCGACATCTGCGCCGTGGTCGGACTCAAAATCGCGCAGACCGGCGACACGATCTGTGACGAAAAGAACCCGGTTCTGCTCGAATCCATCGACTTTCCGGAGCCCGTCATTCAGCTCGCCATCGAGCCGAAGACCAAGGCTGACCAGGAAAAGCTCGGTATGGCGATTCAGAAGCTGGTCAACGAAGATCCCACGCTGCGAGTCAATACGGACAAGGAAACGGGTCAGACCATCCTTGCCGGCATGGGCGAACTGCACCTGGAAATCATCGTGGACCGCATGAAGCGCGAGTTCAACGTCGAAGCCAACGTCGGCAAGCCGCAGGTGGCCTACCGCGAAACGATTCGCCAGAAGGGCGAATACGAATACACCCACAAGAAGCAGACGGGTGGTTCGGGTCAGTACGCGAAGGTCAAGTTGCGCGCCGAGCCTCTGGAAGGCGCCGAATTCGAGTTCGTCAACGGTATCGTTGGCGGCGCGATTCCGAAGGAATTCATCTCGGCCGTGGAAAAGGGCGTCAAGGAAGCGTTTGAAGGCGGCGTGCTCGCCGGCTACCCGCTCTCCGGCGTCAAAGTCACGGTGTTCGACGGCGACTACCACGACGTCGACTCGAGCGAAATGGCGTTCAAGATCGCTTCTTCGATCTGCGCGAAGGAAACCTTCCGCAAGTCGAAGCCGGTTCTTCTCGAGCCGGTGATGAAGATCGAAGTGGTGGTGCCGGAAGAGTACACGGGTCCCGTCAACGGCGACCTGATCTCGCGGCGCGGACGCATCGAAGGTACGGAAATTGTCGGTGGCACCTACATGATCAACTCGATGGTGCCGTTGAGCGAGATGTTCGGTTACGCGACCGATCTCCGCTCGAAAACGCAGGGACGCGGCAGCTTCTCGATGCATTTCGGTCAGTACGAGGAAGTGCCTCGTAACCTGGCGGAAGAAATCATCCAGAAGGTGCAGGGCAAGGGTTAGAACGTAGCTACGTTTCGTCAGGAATAGGAATCAGGAAAGAAACCAATGGCCAAAGAGAAATTTGACCGCAGTAAACCGCACGTGAACATTGGCACGATTGGCCACATCGATCACGGCAAGACGACCTTGACGGCGGCGATCACCAAGACGTTGTCGAAGCACAATCCGAAGAACTCGTTCCG
>JAFDVT010000833.1 GCA_018268875.1 Acidobacteriota bacterium | reverse complement strand
GTTTAAAGCATATGCCGACGGCGATTGTGCCGGGCATTTACGACGAATCGCTGGCCGACGAGAACATCTGGATTGAGACGGAAGACGCGCTGGCGATGACGCGGCGCCTGGGGCGCAAACAGGGGCTTCTGGTTGGGATTTCGAGCGGCGCCAATGTTCTGGCGGCGTACCAACTGGGGCGCCGGCTGCAGGAGGAAGGCAAAACATCCTCCGTGATTGTTACTATCCTTTGCGATAGTGCATCCAAGTACTTGAGCGAACATTTCTGGAACGATGCTGACCATTGAGAAGGCTGCCTGGGACGTCATGGTGGCCCATGCCGAAGCCACATATCCCAACGAATGCTGCGGCGTTATGCTCGGTAAGGGCAAGACGGTGACGCGCGCCAAGGCGGTGGAGAACACCTATCAGGGCGCGCAGGAGGACCGGTACGAGATCCGGCCCGAGGACTTGCTGGCCGCCGATCGCGAGGCGCGGAAAGACGGGCTGGACATTGTCGGCATCTTTCATTCGCACCCCGATTGCGCCGCCTATTTTTCGAAGACGGACCTGGAGAATTCCTGTCCGTGGTATTCCTTCGTCGTACTTTCGATTTTGAAGGGCAAATTTGATAACGCGGGAAGCTTTCTGCCGAATGCCGAGCAGACCGAAGCTCCTGAAGAGGAACTGATATGGCCAAAATCCTGATCCCGACGCCGCTGCGCCAGTTCGCCGGCGGGAATGACACCGTGGACGTGACGGGCGCGACGGTGGGCGAGGCTCTGACCGCGCTGACCACCGCCCATCCGGACCTGCGCAAGAACCTGTACAACGACGCGGGCGCGCTGCGCAGCTTTGTGAACGTGTACCTGAACGACGAAGACATCCGGTATCTGTCGAAAGAAGCGACGCCGATGGGCGATGGCGACACCATTTCGATCGTGCCGTCGATTGCCGGAGGGCGGTAAGCCTTGGCGTTAACCAATCAGGAAATCGCCCGTTATTCCCGGCATCTGATCCTGCCGGAAGTGGGCATGGAAGGGCAGAACAAGCTCAAGGACGCGAGCGTGCTGATGATCGGCACGGGCGGTCTTGGGGCGCCTGCCGCGCTGTATCTGGCGGCGTCGGGCATCGGGCGGATTGGCCTGGTGGATTTCGACGTCGTCGACGAATCGAACCTGCAGCGGCAGATCATTCACGGCACCAAGGACATCGGCCGGAAGAAGCTGCATTCGGCGCGGGACAGCATGCACGACATCAATCCGTACATGCAGATCGAACTGTTCGAAGAAGCGCTCGAAAGTTCGAACGCGATGCGGGTGCTGAAAGACTACGACATCGTGCTGGACGGGACGGATAACTTTCCGACCCGGTACCTGACCAACGCCGCCTGCGTCCTGTCGGGGAAGCCGAACGTGTACGGTTCGATTTTCCGGTTCGAGGGGCAGTCCACGGTATTTGCGACCAAGGACGGGCCTTGTTACCGGTGTCTGTACCCGGAACCGCCACCTCCTGGACTGGTGCCGTCGTGCGCCGAAGGCGGCGTGATGGGCGTGCTGCCGGGGATGATCGGGATAGTGCAGGCCACCGAGACGGTCAAGCTGATCCTGGGGGCGGGGAATCCGCTGATCGGGCGTCTGCTTTTGTATGACGCTTTGGGGATGAAGTTCCGCGAGCTGAAGATCCGCAAGGATCCGAATTGCCCGATTTGCGGTCCGAACCGGACGATTACGGAACTGATCGACTATCACCAGTTCTGCGGCATTCCGTCGACGCCGGCGGCGCCGCCTCCCGCGTCGTCCGAAGTGGAGCCGCTGGTGGTAAAGCAGTGGTTGAACGACGGGCGGAAGTTCACCTTCATCGACGTTCGCGAACCGCACGAGTACCAGATTGCGCGCATTGAAGGTACGCAACTGGTTCCGCTGGGCGACGTTCCGAAGCGGCTTGGCGAGTTCGACAAGAACGCCGAGATTGTTGTGCATTGCAAGAGCGGAATGCGCAGTGCGAAAGCGCAGAAAGCCATGCAGGAGGCCGGTTTCACCAACGTGCTAAACATGAAAGGTGGAATTTTGGCCTGGAGTGACAAAGTCGATCCGACGATTCCGAAGTATTAGCCTGTTTCAGGCGGGGATCTGCACCCTTTTGCTGGGGTGCGGGTTCCCGCTTCCCGCCCAATCCATCCACGTTTACACCGAACTGCAGCGCGTCGATCCGTTCGGAAATGTCATACAACAAGACCTGGGTCCGGAGAGCGACCGGCGGAGTAGCCGGGAGGTTCTGTCGCCTGCGCTGGTGCGCAATGCATCCTCGTCGTTCTTGGTGGCGGTGCAGCCTCCGCCGGGGATTCCCTACTGGTTTTATCTGGGTGAGAATCCGGAAAATCTGATCCGGGTGACGGTATATAAAGCGATTTTCGAGAAAACCGCGGCGGGAGCGTTCGTTCCGGATCGTTTGGAGAAGATTGAACTTCCCTATAACGGTCTGGTGCCGGAACGGAATATTCCCGGACAAACGACCGAATTATTTCTAGTTGACGTATTCGTACCGAAGGAAGCGGTGGTACGTAGGATGAAGCTAGAACCGCAGATGTGGATTCCCGATAGGTGGATTATCTATCCCATGGAGGTGCGGATTGTTCCTCAGCAGGTGCTGGCGAAGGCTCCGGACAAGGGTGTGCTGGCACCACTCGCGTCGCCGGCCGACGCTACCTACCGTGGCGTTTTTCTTTCGTATTTCTGCGAAAAACCTGAGAAAAGCGAAGGGACTGGGCCACTAACTATTAGGAGTCTGATCCTACGGAATGCCCGGCGTGACGCGATATTGGCAGCGCCGCTGGGGCGTTCGGAAATTGGGACATTTTTGGGGTATGAGGGGGATGCGGACTGGTGTCGCGCGGAACCGGTAGTACGTCACCCGGAGAGAGTTCTAAGAATACGGGACCGGCTTCTAAGGGAAAAGCCCTAGTCCGGGCTTCCCTTTGGAGAAAAGGGAGGTCATAATGTCTCAGGACGAACTCGATATGTCGCCGCTATGCCCAAGGTGTGGAGTGAGCACGGTTACGCCGTCGAAGGCGCAAACGTGGGCAGAGGGTTTAGCGCGGATGTTTTTCGTTGGGCATTACCGTTGTCATACATGCCTGAAGCGTTTTGCCTGGTTCATGAGTCCGTTATTGCGGATCCGAGATCGTGACGGGGACCAGGTTCGCGCGCATCGAGTGGGCGCAGGTGGCTAAGGCCGGCCGTTCAGTGGTAGACTAGCCATTGAGCCGGAGCATCCGCCCGGTTCGTTTTTCCTCTTCTGTAACCCAAGTTGGAGAGATGGCCGAGTGGTTGAAGGCGCACGCTTGGAAAGCGTGTATACGGGAAACTGTATCGAGGGTTCGAATCCCTCTCTCTCCGCCAGTAGGCCTTGGGTAGCCTTCTAGATACCTTCTTCTTTCCTTTTCGAAGACCTCCCAACTCAATGCGACGGTGTGGTGTCCAGCCATGCCCGACACCGTCCGTTCGATAGCGAAGTGGCGGATAATCGAGAGTAGTGAACCAGACATTTCAATGGTTGGGGAAGCTGGCGATCCTGTTAGTGGCGGGGTACTTCACCGGGCAGTACTTGAAGAGCCTGGGCGAGGATGATCCTTTGCGCGGCGTTTCCTGGTGGGCTCTGCTGGCCGTGTGGCCCGTGGGATGGCTGATGGTGATGTGGCATGAACTGGGTCACGCGGTGGGCGGTTGGTGGAACGGGTGGCGACTGTACCTGCTGGCAGCCGGTCCTTTGACATGGATGCGGTCGGGGACGGAACTGCAGGTCCGCTGGAATGACCGGATGGCGCTGTGGGGCGGGCTTACGGTGATGGCTCCGGTGTCGGCGGGTAGCGCCGATGCGGTCCGAGCGGGGTTGGTTCGCATGGTGCTCGGTGGACCGCTCTTTTCGCTGATCGGCGCGGTGGTGCTGCTGGTTCCGGCGTACCTTTGGGAAGACGGCGATCCTTCCTGGCGGCTGCTGTTGTGGTGGGCCGGCGGGTTGTCCTTCCTGATCTTTGTTGTCACTCTGATTCCGGTGACGACGGGCGGGTTTCGCAACGACGGCAAGTGGCTGGTGGACCTGCTGGGGAACGATCGCGCGGGCATCGCGCGGATTTGCAGCCTGGCGATGCTGGCGGGGCTGTCGCAGTCGAGCCGGCCTCGGGATTGGCCTCGCGATCTGGTGTTGGCGTGTGCGCCGGAACTGGGCGATCACACGGCTGACGGAGTTTCGGCGGCGCTCCTTCGCTGCTGCTATCACGAAGACAAACAGGAATTGGGCGAGGCTCGCGAGTGG
>JAFDVT010000832.1 GCA_018268875.1 Acidobacteriota bacterium | reverse complement strand
AACGCTCCTGCTACGCTGACGGGAACCGCCGGGCATCGGCACGGATCGATTCCTGCTCCGCTTTCGCCAGCACCGCCAGAACTTCCGGATCCTCTAACCCTCGCGCCGGGAGTTCGACCCACGTTTCCCCATTCCAGACCTCGCCTGCTCCGAACGATGCTTTGTAATTCATCGTCGGGGCGCCGGGAACCAGGTAGCCGAGGTAGTAATAACGGCGGTTCCATTGGCGGCAAAGGTCGATTTCCGCGAGCGCCGAATAAGTACCCAGCGATAGGTCGGCGAGGGCCGGGTCCCAGAAGAAATAGACCGTGGAAATGCCCGACGGGACAAGGTCGATGATGCCTACTGCGCAGAGCTTGCCTTGGGCGTCACGCCAGGAAAGCTCGCGCGTGCCGGGGACGATCGATTCGCCGAGGAAGCCCCGGTAACTCGTCTCGCTCGGTTCAATGCCCCGCCCCGGGTGCTGCATTTGCTGGTATTTCGCGAAGAGCTCGATGTGTTCGGGGTCGACGCGCGGGTTGTGCATCCGGATTTCGAAGCGGCCTTCGCATTTACGAATCACCCGGCGCTGCGACTTTGACGCCTCAAAACGCTGCGTGTCGATGCGAAACGGTTGGCACTTGCGGCAACCCGGGCAGATGGGGCGGTACAGCAGTTCGCCGGAGCGGCGCATGCCGAGGCTCAAGGCCTTGTCGTAGGCGGCGTCCGGGATCTGGCGAAAGGGCTGGGCGTAGGCCGTGCGCGCCGGGCGGCCGTCGCGGAAGTACGCGCATGTGTCGCCGCCTACGAAGATCGGCCCCAGAACCGGCAATTCGTCAGGCGGCGGATGGATCAAACAGACTTCTCGATGTCCCGGTGAGACTCTTTGACGCGGTAACCCTGGCGCGCCAGATACTGCTTGATTTCGTGCGCCATCATCACCGAACGGTGATGCCCGCCGGTGCAGCCGAACGAGATCGTCAGATAGCTTTTGCCCTCGGCGATGTAGTGCGGAATGAGGTACACCAACAGTTCCGAAATGCGCTTCAGGAACTCGACGGTTTGCGGGTAGCCGCGGATGTACTTCGCCACTTTGGGCTGCAGACCGGTGAGCGGCTTGAATTCCGGAATGTAGTTGGGATTGGGCAGGAAGCGGACGTCAAAAACGAGGTCGCTGTCGGTGGGTACGCCGTGGCGAAAACCGAAGCTGGTGACGTAAATCTGCAGTTTCGATTCGTCGCGAGGACCGTGGAATTTTTCCTGGACCAGTTCCCGCAACTGATGCACGTTGAGCTTGGCGGTGTTGATGACGATGTCCGCAAGGTCGCGAATTTCGGCCAGTTCGCGGCGTTCCTGCTGCACGCTTTTGGCAACGGTGAGGCCGCGGCCAAGCGGATGGGGACGGCGGGTTTCGCTGAAGCGGCGAACCAGCGTGTCGTCATCGGCCTCCAAAAAGACGAGGCGGGTGGCGATGCTTTTGCGGACCTGGTTGAAGATACGGGGGAACCGCGCCAGGGCCTGATCGCCTTCGCGGATGTCGACCACGAGGGCCGCGGAGCGGACTTTGGGAGACTCGCGAGTGAGTTCGGCGAACTTGGGGATGAGGTCGACAGGCAGGTTGTCGACGGAATAGTAGCCGAAATCTTCCAGCGCTTTGAGGACAGTTCCCTTGCCGGAACCGCTGAGGCCGGTGATAATCACCAGCTCCGGCGTGGTGGCCGGAGCTGATGATTTTTTTGCTGTTTTTGAGGCGGATTCGCGCTGCTTTTTGGCCTTCATCCTTGTACGAGGTCGAAGTGGCCGTCCTTACGGCGGATGAGAACAGTGGCGCATTGCGAGGCGTCGAGGTCGCGGAACACGATGTAATCCTTTTTGTCGCCGATAGCGAGGATGGCTTCTTCGAGAGTCATCGGCTTCTGGCGCGCGGTCTTAACCCGGTAGACGCGGACGGCTTGCGCTTCGTCCTCGGTAGCGGCGGCGGCGACAGCGGCCAGGGTACCGTTCTCCTTCACCTTCTTGGCGGCGGTATCCCGGCGGGACTCGCGCTGTTTTTCCAAAAGTTTATGAATCTGCTTTTCGAGCTTGTCGGCGGCTTCGGTCAACGCATGGAAGGAATCCCCATTGCGTGACACGCTGACCAGCGGATGATCGTGCAACTGCATGGTGATTTCCGCTTCGCAGATGTGGCGTGTGTTTTTGAGAACGACGTGGGCTTTCTTTTCGCCCTTCTTCTCCACCAGCTTGCCCAGGCGGGCGAATCTGGCTTCGATCTTGTCTCTCTGTTCCTGGGTAAAGTCCTTCTCTTTACCTGTGTAGGTGACCTTCATGGCTTTCGCGTCTCGTTTCTCCCGTTTTGGCGTATTGGGCATCATGACGCACCTCTTTTCGTGTGGTAGTTCCTATTCGCGCTTGCGGCGTTGGTGCGTCGACGGGATTTTCATGTCTTCGCGATACTTTGCGACAGTGCGCCGGGTTACGTCAATGCCCCCGGCCTGCAGTTTTTCTGTGATTTGTTCGTCTGTCAGAGGTTTATAGGGATCCTCCTCTTCAATCATCTTCTTCACCATACGTTTCAAGGTAAGAAGGGGAATCGATGCGCCGGCGGAGCCTTGTACGGCTTCGCCGAAGAAAAATCGCAGTTCGAACACACCTTGCGGGGTGTGCACGTATTTGGCCGCAACCGCGCGGCTCACCGTCGATGGATGTACACCGATCTCATCGGCAACATCCTTGATCATCATAGGACGCAAAAAATCCAGCCCCTGATCGAGGAATTCATTCTGGCGCCGGATGACAGCCTGGCAGACCTTGACGATGGTCTGCTTGCGCTGCTCGATGTTCTTGATCAATTGCAGGGCCGACTGGTAACGGTCCTTGATGTAGTTGCGGGTGTCCTTGTTGGGTTCCTGTTCGCGGTCGAGGAGGCGGCGGTATTCCGGGTTGAGGCGAACCTGCGGAAGGTCGTCGTCATTCAGTTCGATCAGGTAATCCTCGCCGTCCTTAAAGATGTAGACGTCGGGCTCGACCTTTTGTGCGCCCTCGCCGGAATAGCGGAGGCCGGGCGTGGGGTCCAGGTGGCGGATCACGTTCGCGGCGATCTGGATGTGATCGAGCGGGCGTCCCATCACCTTGGCGATTTCCTTCATCTGCTTGGTTTCGAGCAGCTTCAGATGATCGTGGACGATTTTCCAGGCGACGCTGTCTTCCGCGTTGCGGCTCTTCAACTGAATCAGCAGGCATTCGCGAAGATCGCGGCAGCCGACGCCGGCGGGGTCCAACGTCTGGACCCAGTGCAGGGCCTCTTCCAGATCCTTGGGGTCGTGGCTTTCCTGCACGGCGATCTCTTCGAGCGGCGACATGAGGTAGCCGTTCTGATCGAGGTTGCCGATGATGCTGTCGCAGGCGTCGCGAACCTTTTCCGGCAGCACGAGGACGGCGAGTTGCTGATCCAGGTGGCTGGACAGGGTGACGGGCGAGGATAGAAACGTTTCAAACGACGGTTTGTCGCTGATTTCGGAAGCCGGGCTTTTGTAGCCGGGATCGAGATACTCGTCGAAGAAGGAACCGTAGTCGATCTCGTCGAAGGGATCCTTGGGATCCTGCGCGGGGGCTTCGGGGGCGGTGGCTTCCTGGCGAGTCTGTTCGGACGGTTCGAATTCGGCTACGGGTTCCTGCGATGCTTCGAGGATGGAACGATCGGACGGTTCGGCGACGCGTTCCGCCTCCAGAAATTGCCGCAATTCGTCGGTAGAGGGATGATCGTCGCCTTCCTGCGCTTCTTCGAGCACGGGATTCTCGGCAATCTCCTGCACGATCATGTCTTTCAATTCCATGCGCGTCATCTGCAGGATGGTCACCATCTGGACGAGCCCAGGGGTGAGAATCTGCTTCTGCGCGACGCCTAGCTGGAGTCTGGGCGAAAGCGTGCTCATCTGGCCTCATAATACCAAGCGGCTATCCTAGATGAGTCATGAACTTTTTGTTGGTGATCGCTCTTGTGGCACAGCAGGACGGTGTGGCGAGATTCGGCCATTCGCATCGCGGAAGCGCGTTTGATGACGGCCCTCGCCAGAAGCCCTGGGTGATCGAAGGGATTGGCAAATCGCACTTTCCGATCACGACCAAAAACCCGGAAGTACAGCGGTGGTTCGACCAGGGTCACACGCTGCTGCACAGCTTCTGGTACTTCGAGGCGGAGCGGGCATTTCGCTGGTGCCTGAAGCTGGAACCGGATAACGCCACCGCGTGGTGGGGCATGGCGCGTGCGGCCGAAGACGACAAGCGCCGCAAGCAGTTCCTGCGCGAAGCGATGAAGCGGCGTGACCGGGTGAGCGAACGCGAACGGATGTACATCGAAGCGTCGGCGATCCAGTTGCTGGACGATCCGATCGAAAAGCTGTCGTACGAAGAGAAGGAGCGGCGGTTCCTGACGGCGATGGAGCGCATCGTCACAAAGTACCCCGAGGACATCGAAGCCAAGGCGATGCTGGCGATCGCGTCGATGTGGGGCAGCAGCCGTTCGACGGTGGATTTGATGCTGCAGCAGGTGATCGAGAAACAGCCGGATCATCCCGGAGCGCATCATTATAGGATCCACAACTGGAACGACCGCATACCGGATCTGGCGCTCGATTCGAGCGCGGCGTATGGAAAGATCGCACCGGGGATCGGGCATGCGCTGCACATGCCGGGACATATTTATTCGAATGCCGGGATGTGGCACGAAGCGGCGATTTCCACCGACTCGGCGACGCGCGCGGAAAAGAAGTACATGCGCGACCAGATGACGTTTCCCTGGAACACCTGGAACTACGCGCACAACGCGAACTACCTGAGCTACATCCAGTGCCAGTTGGGGATGGCCGAGCGGGCGATTTCGGGCGCCAGGCAGTTGCTGGCCGTGTCCGGCAACACGACCGGACGCAAGGACCGGCGCGGCGATGCCTACATCCACGGGCAGGGCAAGATCGCTCTGATGCGCGCGCTGATCCAGTTCGAACGCTGGAAGGACCTGGCCAATGCGGAACAGTTCGAATGGTCGGGCGACGATCCCAACGACAAGCGCAACAAGGCGTACGCAGCTGTTGTGGCGAACCTGGGTCTTGGGGAGTTGGACAAGGCGGCCGATGCGCTGGTGGAGTTTGAAGGTCTGAAGGAAGAGGCGGAAAAGAGCAACGGCAAGGCGACGTACGAGACGCAGTTGGCGGAGTTACGCGGGCGCCTGGCGATGAAGATGGGCAAGACTCTGCAAGGTCTGGCGCAGTTGGAAGAAGCTGCGCGGCTGGAGGCGAAGTTACGGCTGACGCAGAATGACCCGCCGTTTTATCCGGTGCTGCTGTACAACGTTCTGGGCGAGGCGTATCTGAACGAGAAAGCTCCGGCGCTGGCGGTGAAGGCGTTTGAGACGGCGTTGCAGGGCGTTCCGAACGACGGGTACGCGCTGGCGGGTCTGGTGCAGGCGTACGCGGCGGTGGGCGACCAGGTT
>JAFDVT010000831.1 GCA_018268875.1 Acidobacteriota bacterium | reverse complement strand
GTGGCAACGGACCTGATTAGCGGCAACCGCGTGGAGTTCGATCGCGGTTCACTGGCCGAGGCCTTACGCGCCTCCTCGGCCGTGCCGGGCTATTTTGTGCCCGTCGTGCGGGACAAACAAGTGCTGGTGGACGGCGGCATGGTGGACAATCTGCCCGTCGACTCGGTGTTGAAGATGGGCGCGGACGTTGTGATCGCAAGCGTCCTTCCGCTCGCCAAGTTGACGCCGGATCAGGTCATCGGGCTGGGCGGCGTCGCGGGACGGGCGGTGAGTATCTCGATTCTGCAGAACGAAAAGTACTCCATGGCGAAGGCCACCCACCTGGTGCAGCCGCCCATCAGCGAGTATTCGTCCACCGACTACGACAAAGAGGAAGAATTGATGCTCGCGGGCTATGAAAGCGCGGCGGCCCGGAAGGCGGAACTGCTGCCCTACGCGCTGAACGAGGCCGACTGGGCCGCGTTTGTCAAAAAGCGTCGAGACGCCCGATATATGAAGGCGCCGTCGTTCAAGACGGTGGAAGTCAGCGGCGGTTCGGAGGCCGCGCGGAAGCGGCTGGATCGCGAAATCTCGCGCGAACTGCAACACAATGTCGCGACGCCCGCGCGTATCGAACTGGTGCTCGCTCGCGAGTTTGGCAACATGCGCTACAACTGGATCGCCTACAACCTGTCGCAGGTGGACGGCAAGGACCAGTTGCAGGTCCATCTGACAGAAAAGCGGTTCGCCCCGCCGTTCCTGTTCTTCTCACCGGAAATTCGCGGCGAGGACGCCGGACGCACCACGCTAACGCTGAACAGCCGCGCGGTCGTGCTGGACTTTACGCACCCGGGCACCGAACTGCGTCTGGACCTGAGCGTCGGGTCGCGCACGCTGTTGGGCGCCGAGTATTACCGCCGCGTCGGGTACCGCGGCTTCTTTGTCGCACCTCGCACGTCGTATTCACGCACGTCGACCAACTACTACGCAGACGGGTTCCGCGCGGGCGAACTGGACATCGCGCGCGGGGGCGTCGGACTCGATGTCGGCTACACCACAGCACGGTTCCTGGAGGTGCGCGCAGGGTACGATTACGGCCGCATGAGCGCGATCTCGCGCATCGGAGTTCCGGTGGCGCCGGAAAACAGCGGCCAGTTCCGTAGCGCGTCGCTGCGTGTCGGCTTCGAGGGTCAGGACAGTGCCCAGGTTCCGAGCCGCGGACTGCGCGGCATTGCCAACTTGTCCTACTATCTGCGTGCGCCGATGACCTCGCATGCGTTTCCGCTCGCGAGCCTCGATGGTTCCTACTTTCATCCCGTCGTCAAGCGCGACCGTGTGTTTGCGATGTTCGGCGGCGGGTCCAGCTTTGGCACGCGATTGCCGCTTCCCCTGCAATTCACGCTGGGCGGGCCGCTACGGCTGGGCGCGTTCGGCATCGGGCAATTCCGGAGCGATCGCATGGGGTACCTCACGACGGGCTACCTGAAGCGGATCGGCCAATTGCCGACGATCTTCGGCGGCGACCTGTACCTCGGCGGCTGGGTCGAGGGCGGCATGTACCAGGACGGTCCCGCGGGTTACTTCAAACAGTCCGCGACCACGGCGTTTGTCGCGGAAACACCGTTCGGTCCAATCTACGCCGGGTGGAGCTTGGGTCGCACGGACGGCAAGTTCAAGGGCAAGTTCAGCTTCCTGTTCGGGCGGTTCTTCTAGAAGCCCAATCCTACCAGGACGGAGAACTGTTCGCGAACTCCGGATCCCGAGAAGGCGCGGTTCCAACGTACTTCGGGCGAGATCGTGACAGCTCGGGTCTTGATGTCGAACCCGGCGCTGGCGGCGGGTCCAAACCGGGTCAAACTCGATTTGATGTGCGACGGTGCCGGGTCGCTGGAGAACATTGGCGGACGGCACGAGTCCTGGACGCCCAGGCAGGACAGGACGGCTTCGAACTGGCTGCGGCGGTAGGACCAGGCTGCGCCGGCGCCAACGAACGGCCGGATGGCGCGACCTCCAAACCGGTATTTGAGGAGCAGCGGGAAGTCCCAGGTCTGGATCTTGTCGGTGGACGTGAACAGGTAAGGATTCAGGTTCTGGCCGAAGGGCAAGACGCGCGTCGCGTTCTCGCGTCCGGAGCGGTAGAGCGCGCTGAATTCAAGCGAAAGCCGCAGGGGAAGGTGGAGTTCGACGAACGGACCTCCTGTCCAACGGCCTGGCGAACTGGACGTGGAAGCGGTGGTGGAGACGGAGTCATTGAGTGGCGTACCAATCTTGACGCCGTAGGAGACCGGTTGCTGCGCGTGCAGCAGCGCAAGGCCGCCAATCGCCAGTAGCGATGCTTTTGTCATACCGAGGGTTGGGCAAGCCTGTTTCCAACCGGTCGCGTTGCAAAGAGAATGAGATACAGTTCGCCGATGTGAAGCGTGGGCCACACTGGCGCGGCGGTGGAAGGTTTACCTATGCCTCGCCTAGCCTGAGGTCTATTGCGTGGCTGTCCGGGGGAGGCTCGCGAAATGGTTGCAAAGCCAGCCAAAACCGAGAAAACGTGCCTGGTGCGGTACCAGTCCGGAAGCGGTGCACCCAGGAAAAT
>JAFDVT010000830.1 GCA_018268875.1 Acidobacteriota bacterium | reverse complement strand
TCGAAATATTGTTACGCATCATGTTCATCGCCGTCGCGAGCCCTAATCAAGGCGGCTTCGGCACACAAGCCGCAGCCCACATCGCTTCACATTGATTGCGCCTTCGCGCACGCGGTTGCAACGCCGGACGATTGCCGTCGCCGCAAGATGGAAAAATGCAACGCAATAGATAGCGACCCGCCCTCGGTACTGGCTTGCCGCGTTGCAACACGGTCCTGTAGCCAAGCCGGAAACCTTCAGTTATAGGCCCGCCGACAACGCCACAGGGGAAATCTCAATGGCGCACGCGTAGCGGTATTTTGGGGACGGCAGACGGATGGTCGGGGTTTCGGGTGCTGGTGAACGGATTGCCGTCATCGGACTTGGTTATGTCGGACTTCCGGTCGCGATTGCTGTAGCCCGCCACTTCCCGGACACTCTTGGCTTCGACATCTCGGCTTCCCGCATTGCGGGTCTGGAGGCTGGCACGGACCTGACCGGCGAGGTTGGGGACGACGAGCTGCGTTCCTCGGCGCTGAGTTATTCGCAAAATGTCGGTGACCTTTCGGGCACGACGTTTTTTATCGTCACTGTGCCTACGCCAATCGACGCGGAGAACCGCCCCGACCTGACGCCGATCCGCCGGGCGTGCGAAACGATTGGGCCACATCTGCGCGAGGGCGCGCTGGTCGTCTTCGAATCCACCGTCTATCCCGGCGTGACCGAAGACTTCTGCGCACCGTTGCTGGAACAGCATTCCGGCCTGAAGCGCGGGTCGGACTTCAAGCTGGGCTATTCCCCGGAACGGATCAACCCGGGCGACAAAGTCCATCGGCTGGAGACGATCACGAAGATCGTCTCGGCCGAGGACGCAGAATCGCTGGAGCGCGTGAAGGCCGTGTACGGATCGTTCGTAAAAGCCGGACTGCACGTCGCCCCGACAATCAAGGTCGCGGAAGCCGCGAAGGTGATCGAGAACACGCAGCGCGACGTCAACATCGCACTGATGAACGAACTCAGCATCATCTTCGACCGGATGGGGATCAGCACCGCCGACGTGCTGGACGCCGCCGGCACGAAATGGAACTTCCTGCCGTTCAGTCCGGGCCTGGTCGGTGGGCACTGTATCGGCGTTGACCCCTATTACCTTACCTCCGCCGCCGAACGTCTCGGCTATCAGCCGCATGTCATCCTGTCTGGCCGCCGCGTCAACGACAGCATGGCGGAGTTCGTCGCGATCAAGCTGGCCAAGCTGCTCGCCGCGAGCGGTCGGTCGATCCGCGACGCCCGCGTCGGCATCATGGGGGTGACCTTCAAGGAAGACGTCCCCGATATCCGTAATTCCAAGGTGCCGGATGTGGTGTTCGCGCTGCGCGAGTTCGACATCCAGCCGATCATTCACGACCCGTTGGCGGTCAGCGACGAGGTTCGCCACGAATATGGCCTGAAACTGTCGCCGATCGAGGATCTGACGAACCTGGACGCCCTGATCGTTGCGGTCGGACATGATCAGTATCGCCAGATGGGCGCCGAGTTGTACGATCGCGTTCGCGCCGGCGGCCACATGGTCGATCTGAAGAATATCTTGCGCGACGGGCAAATACCCGAACACGTGAGCTACTGGAGCCTCTAGGGCTTTTTTTACTTCCTTCCTGGGGAATACAATGTCGATCATCCGCGCCGCGGCAAAGCTCATCATTCGCGAGCACGCCAAGCAGCATTTCTCTGGTCGGGCTCTGTCCCTGGGCGTGCCGGAAACCCACGCGACAATGGAAGAAATCAAGCAGTGGTATCAGGAGTTCGGTGCGGGGGAGTGCCATCTCGATGCCGCCAGTCGCGAGATCACGACCAACCCGATTGGCCACTCGCTCAATTTCCTGTCGGGACGATCTTTCCTGCGGTCGTTCGGCTTTTCGGCAGTCGATACGCTCGACATTCCCGGTTGCGAACATCCGCCGGAAATCCTTCACGACCTCAACGACCCCTTGCCGGAATCGATGGACGGGCTTTATGATTTTGTCCTGGACCCCGGCACACTCGAACACGTGTTCGACCAGCGTACTTGCCTGATCAACATCGCCCGCTTCCTGAAGCCAGGCGGCACGGTGTGCCACCTGGTGCCGATCTACAGCTACAATGGCGGTTATTTCTCGATCAATCCGAACGTTCTGGTAGACTTCTATTCGCAGAACGGGTTCGATATGCCCGATGCGAGTATCCTGATGTGGGATCGCTATTGGGCGTACAGCCGCCGCAAGACATATTGCTACCAATATGACGGGGCGGTCATGGCGGCGCGACATGCGATTGGCGACAAAGACCAGGTGCGCTACACGCCCCATTTATTACTGTTCGCACGCAAGCGGGAAAATGTCGCCAAGTTCGTCTCGCCGCTGCAACACGGCGGTAATTACGTCGAGGACGCCTCTGCTCCGGGCGCGACGCGGTCGCTGGAACTCGAGCGTCGGGGCAAGAAGTTCGCCAAACTCGCCTTTCAAACGCTGCCGTTCAATTTCGCATTCTACCTGCAGACGGCGGCGTATCGGACGTTGACCTGTTTCAGAGCACGGCGGTCGGTCGGTTTCAAAATCTGAAATCGCCTCTCCGTGACAAATCACGCCGCGCAATCTGGCATGAAGTCTCGTCTGTTCCGCGCTCTTCGCTGGCAATATGCCGCGAACTTGGGCGTTGGCGGACTTGGCGCTCTCTATATTCTATTCCTCGCGCGATTGCTCGGCGCGCAGGGTTTTGGCGTATATGCTGTCCTGACTGCAATTCCGACGGTCGTCTTCAACGCGTTCGACTTTCGATCCCAAGAAGTCCTTATCTATTTCCACGCGCAACTGGGGCGCGATCCCCGGGTCAACCCGAGCACCATCGCCTCGATGTTCGTGATCGACGGCGTGGTCAGAACCACCGCACTGCTTTCATCGCTGCTCGTCGCGCTGGTGGTCAGCAGCACCATGGGGTTGCGGATCGGCATCGACACGATTCTGCTGGTTTGCCTTACGGTATTTCTCGCAAAGGTCTTCTCCGGGCCGGCGATGGGATTGCTGCGCGTTCGCGAGCGCCTGGACTTCTTCGTATCGTTGCAGTTCACCGACTGGACGTTGCGGCTTACATCGTTGGGCCTACTGGTGCTGACCGGGACGGTCTCGCTGAACCACGTCCTGATTACGCAATGCGTTTGCGCCGGCGCGATCAACGCGGTCATTTTCCGCGAAGCCGGCCGCGAACATGTCCGGGAATTCGGCCGCCGGCTGTTTTTGTCAATGCAGAATGCCCTTCCAGACGCAAGGCTGCACTGGCGCATGCTGGGCGCCAATCAGGGCATTTCGATTATGGATTCGGTCGTCAAGGAAGCCGATACGATCATCGTCGGCTACTTGCTGTCTGTCCAGGCGAGCGGCCTTTACAAGATGGCGAAGAACTTTGCCGGCATCGCTTGGCGCGCGGCCGATCCGATCTACATCGTCATTATGCCGATCCTGTCGCAATATTGGGCCAGAGACGAACATGATGCGCTGAACAGCTTCGTTCGGAAGACGACGCTGGTCCTGACAGCCGCTAGTGTCATGCTCTATGTCGGCACTTGTGTCGGTGTCAATCTTGTCGTCCCCTATTTCCTTGGCCCCGAATATCAGCAGTCCGCCGCGATCTATCCGCTGGCGTCGTTCTGGATCGTCGTCGCCATGCCGTTGATCTGGACGCACTCGCTGGCGATCTCCGCCGGCAAGCCGGGGTTACAGGCCTGGGCTGGCGCCTTCGGCAACCTGATCGGATTGGCTGGCCTGTGTGTCGGGGCGCTGGTCATCGGCCTGAAAGGCGCGGCGATCGGGCTGTCGCTCGCCTATATGATGCCGTTCGTCATCGCCTGCTTCCTCCTCCATCGCGCCGGAGTATTCGCGTGGAAATAACCAACGCCCCGCGCGTCAACATCGTCCTCAGCCCGGACAACGCATCCTGGATCATCGAGAAGATGGCCAAGCGCCTGGCCGAGCATGCCGAGCGGTTCGGCATGACCTGCTCGGTCACCTCGCAGCCCGATCCGACAGCCAGCCTCAACCACTGGATGAGCTATGCGTTCGCCAATGTCGTGCGATCGACGCCGACCACCGTCGGCATCACTCACCTCGACGACCCGTATAAAATCGGCATGGTGGCGCGTCTTCTGAAGGATCAGGCCGATCTCGGCATCTGCCTGTCGTCATCGCATCGCGCCTTTCTGGTCGAGCAGGGTATTCCGGCCGAGCGCCTCACCTTCGTCGTACCCGGCCACGATTTCGCGGCGCCACCGCGCCGGATCGTGATCGGCCTGACCACACGGATCTATTCCGATGGACGCAAACGCGAGGCGATGCTGGTCAACCTGGCGCGCAAGATGACGCTCGACGCGTTCCGCTTTGATATCTTCGGGTCGGGTTGGGAGCCGACCATCGAAAAGCTGCGTGCGGCCGGCGCCGAGGTCCGCTATTTTCCCGGCACCGACGATTATGTCGGCGATTACAACGATATCATGGCCGCATTGCCGTTCTTCGACTACTATCTGTACCTCGGTCGCGACGAGGGGTCGCTGGGCACGCTCGACGCGCTGTCGGCGGGCGTCAAGACGATCGTCACCCCACAGGGCTTCCATTGCGATCTGCCCAATGGCATCACGCACTCGGTATGGGACGACGCGGACCTGCTGCACGTCTTCGCCGAAATCGCTGCTGAAAAGAAGCTGTTGAGCGAAGCGGTCTCTGGTTTTAGCTGGACTGCCTATGCGGACCAGCATTGCCATATCTGGCGATGCGTGCTGGAAGGCCGATCGATCGATAGCGTGCAGCCGGTCGGCCAGACCGCCGCGCGTGATGAATCGGCGTGGAGCCTGCGCCTGCGGTATTTGAAACCGCGGCGCATCGTTTCCGCGCTCAGTCACATACCGATCCTGAAGCCGGTGCGGCGATGGCTACTCAAAAGAAGGCGCTAGCCCGAACCGCCCGACCGTCGAGTTACAAAAGCCTCCAACTATCGAGATCGTCCATGAAGACCGCACTTATTACGGGCATTACCGGGCAGGATGGCGCGTACCTCGCCGAATTCCTGATCAAGAGGGGCTATAACGTCCATGGCATCCGTCGGCGCGCCTCGATGTTCAATACCGGTCGCATCGACCATCTATATCGCGACCCGCACGAAAGCGGCGGCAGCCTGACGCTGCATTATGGCGACATGACCGATGCGACGAGCCTGTTGCGTGTGGTGGAACAGGTTAAGCCCGACGAAGTCTACAACCTCGCCGCGCAAAGCCACGTCGCAGTGTCGTTCGAGGAACCCGAATATACCGCCAACAGCGACGCGCTGGGCGTCTTGCGCATGCTAGAGGCGATCCGCATCACGGGCGGCGCTGGCCATGTCCGATTCTACCAGGCGTCGACATCGGAACTTTACGGCTTGGTCCAGGAAATCCCGCAGCGCGAGACGACGCCGTTCTATCCGCGCTCACCTTATGCCGTCGCCAAAATGTACGGCTATTGGATAACGGTGAACTATCGCGAGGCGTATGACATGTACGCGTGCAACGGCGTGCTGTTCAATCACGAGTCCCCGCTGCGTGGCGAGACGTTCGTGACCCGCAAGATCACGCGCGCGCTCGCCCGCATCAAGCTGGGCGTGCAGCCCAAGCTTTATCTGGGC
>JAFDVT010000082.1 GCA_018268875.1 Acidobacteriota bacterium | reverse complement strand
TCCATCTGCGAGGGCAAATGCAGAAGCTGGCGCATCAGGAGCTTGGATTGATCGTCGCTCAACTCGCCTCGCACCTGGCCGAGGTACATGGCGAGGATGAACAGCGCGGTGAGCTGGCAGGTGAAGGCTTTCGTCGAGGCGACGCCGATCTCAGGCCCGGCGTGCGTCATCAGCGTGCCAGAGGACTCGCGGGTCATCATCGAACCAACGACGTTGACGATCGATAAGGTTTTGGCGCCCTTGTTCTTCGCCTCGCGCAAGGCGGCGAGGGTGTCTGCTGTTTCGCCGGATTGCGAGACAACGACCGTTAGGATCTTCGGCGTGACGATCGGGTCGCGATACCGGAATTCGCTGCCATAATCGACTTCCACGGGGATGCGCGCCAGGCGCTCGATCATGAACTTGCCGGCTAGCGCGGCGTGCCAACTGGTGCCGCAGGCGATGATCTTGATGGACTCGAATTCGCGGAAGTTCTTTTCGCTGATTTCCATCTCGTCCAGAAAAACGCGGCCGGTTTCCTGGCCGATGCGGCCGAGCATGGTGTCGCGAATGGCGCGCGGCTGCTCAAAGATTTCCTTGAGCATGAAGTGCTTGTAGCCGCCCTTTTCCGCCATGATGGGATCCCACAGGATGCGGGAGACGGGCCGGTTGATGGTGCGCCCGGTGAAGTCCGTGAGCTTGACGCCTTCCGGCGTAATGACGGCCATGTCGCCATCGTGCAGAAAGATGACGTCGCGCGTGTGCGACAGGATCGCCGGTACGTCGGAGGCGACGAAATATTCGCCGTCGCCGAGGCCAATGACCACTGGCGGGCCCTGGCGTGCGGCGATGATCTTGTTCGGGTCCCGGCGCGAGATCACGCACATGCCGAAGACGCCCTGCAAGCGCTGGATGGTCTTGCGGGCGGCCTCTTCGAGGTTGCCGTCGAAGTACTGCGCCACGAGATGCGGAATGACTTCGGTGTCGGTTTCGGTGTTGAATTCGACGCCCTGATCCTGCAACTCTTGGCGAAGCTGCATGTAGTTTTCGATGATGCCGTTGTGGATGACGGCAAATTCGCCGGAAGCGTCGCGATGGGGATGCGCGTTCTCTTCCGTAGGACGGCCGTGGGTAGCCCAGCGCGTATGACCGATGCCGTAGGTGCCGGATACGGGCGACTGCTGGATCACTTCCTCTAAATTACGAAGCTTGCCGGAGGCGCGGCGCACGGCCAGTCTGGAACTTCCGTTGGACCCTTCCAGAACGGCGATGCCGGCGGAGTCGTAGCCGCGGTATTCCAGCTTGCGAAGGCCTTCCACAATGACCGGCGTGGCCTTCTTGGTTCCGACATATCCGACAATTCCGCACATAAGCTACCGTATCGGCGTCGCCGCCTTAGTCCATTAATTCGACCTTATAGTCCTCGATCACGGGGTTGGAGAGAATGTCATGCGAAATCTGTTCGATTTCCGCGGCTGCGGCGGCTTTGTCGGTGGCGGCAAGCTGCAGGTCGAAGAACTTGCCCTGGCGGACATCCTGGATGGTCTTGTGGCCGAGCGACTTCAACGCCGAATGGATTGCCTGTCCTTGTGCATCAAGAACGGAAGGCTTCATGGAAACGTATACGCGGGCAGTCATGCTGGTTTCTTTCTTTTATTATCACCCGTTGTGCCGTAGCGGGACCATCGGACCGGCCTTGGACGCCTTCCGCGCGAGAAAGACCAAGCGATCTCCAGGCGGGGAAACGAATGTCAAGGGGGCTTGGTAAGATAACGAGCGATGGCTCAGGTATCGACATCTCAACCCACGTTTGACGCGATTGTCGTTGGTTCCGGCGCGACCGGAGGCTGGGCGGCCAAGTGGCTGACCGAGAACGGTATGAAAGTGGCTTTGCTCGAGGCGGGACAGAAGATCAGTCCCAAGGACTACAACGAGCATACGCAGGCCTGGCAGATGCCATACCTTGCCATGTCGCCGAAGGTGATGAAGGACCGGCCGATTCAGGGCCGCTGCTACGCCTGCAGCGAGTACAACTACAACTGGTTCGTCAACGACATCGACAACCCCTACACGCAGGAAAAGCCGTTCTGGTGGATCCGCCAGCGTGTGCTGGGCGGGCGTTCGAACAGTTGGGGCCGGCAAAGTTACCGGATGAGCAACCTGGACTTCAAGGCGGCGTCGCACGACGGCTACGGCGAAGACTGGCCGGTGTCGTACGAGGACCTGGTTCCTTATTACGAGACGGTTGAGAAGTACGTCGGCATCAGCGGACAGGCCGAAGGGCTTTCGCAACTGCCGGACAGCATCTTTCAGCCGCCGATGGAAATGACGTGTTCGGAAACGCTGTTCCGCGACCGGTTGAAGGCTCGCATGAACCGTACCGTGACGATTGGGCGCGTGGCGATTCTCACCAAGGCGTTGAACGGGCGGCAGGCCTGTCACTATTGCGGTCCCTGCGAACGCGGATGCACCACCAAGTCGTACTTCAACTCTGTGCACACGACGATTCCGGACGCGATGAAGACGGGTCGCATGACGCTGATTACCGATGCGGTGGCGGCGCGTGTGGTGATGAGCGACGGCGGCAAGGCGCGCGGTGTGATGTACATCGACCGGCTTTCGAGGCAGCCTCGCGAAGTGCGTGCGAAGGTCGTGCTGTTGTGCGCGTCGACGCTCGAATCCACGCGTTTGCTAATGAATTCGGGTATCTGCAACTCGAGCGGCGCGCTGGGCCATTACCTGATGGACCACATCTACCAGGGCGGCGCGACGGCGGCGTACGATGGCGGGGAACCGAAGCCGTGGGCGGGCATGCCCCGGCGTCCGAACGGGATTTACGTGCCTCGTTTCCGCAACGTGAAGGAAAAGACGACCAACGGGTTTATTCGCGGCTACGGGTACCAGGGCGGCTCGCAACCGGAGTTCAACATGGGCGCTCCGGGGTTCGGTGCGAAGTACAAGGAAGCGGTGCGGCAGGGACGTTGGAACGTCAACATCGGGCTGTGGGGCGAATGTCTGGCGCGGTACGACAACAAGGTGGAGATCGACAAGAACAAGGTGGACGCGTGGGGCATTCCGACGCTGAAAGTGAATTGTTCGTGGGGCGATAACGACCTGAAGTTGTGGGCGGACGGCAAGAATCAGGCAGCGGAAATGCTGGAGGCGTGCGGGTTCAAGGACGTGAAGCAGACCGGCAATTCACCGTCGATTCCGGGGTTCTGTATTCACGAAATCGGCACGGCGCGCATGAGCAACGACCCGAAGAAGGGCGTGCTGAACAAGTACTGCCAGGCGCACGATGTCGAAAACATTTTTGTCACCGACGGCGCGGCCTGGGTGTCCAGCGGTTGCCAGAACCCGACGCTGACGATGATGGCGCTGACGATTCGGGCTTGCGACTACATCGTTCGCGAGTATTCGAAGAAGATGACGGCGTAGTGCTTGTGGTCAGATTGGCAGGCTGACTCGATACCGCTAACCTTGCCGCCTCCGGAGGGTGTACATCACTTCGTTTGGCGTGCGGCCGGGCTCAATCTGAAGTGTGGCCGCGTCGCCAAATTTCAGGTCAAACGTCCGCGGCGCGCGAACCGGTCTTTCTGCCATGTCGCTTCCACGGATGTGTAGGATAACCATCCGATGCCCAAATCGCGCACTTTCCTGGTTGATAGTTGAGAACATCTCTGCCCAAGTCATCCAGTTCCGCCCCCCAACTGAGGTTGCCATAAGCGGGCTTGCCTAGCCGTTTGTCCGGTGCGCCGAACCCTTCCGCCGGTGCATCCTCGGTACATGGACAGCAGCAGCAATCCCATGGTGGCGCTTTCGCAGCACCTGGCGGACACGACCGAACGCATCGGAGCCTCTTCGGTCGCCGTGCTCATCGATGGGGCGTACGCCTCCAGCGGCCTTTGCTGGCGCGACGGAGGCATCATCGTTACGACGGCGCACGCGCTGAAAAAGGCGGGAGCTGGTTCGTTAACGGTGTTACTGGGCGATGGCCGAACCGTTGCGGCAACACTCAAGGGGAAAGTTCGCGGGTTTGACCTCGCGGTGTTGACGGTTGCGGAGACGATTCCGCTCCCGGTGTTCGGGGATCCAGCGCTGGTGCGGCCGGGACACCTCATGTTGGTGGCCGGCAGGAGCCTCGATACGGGCGTGAACGCCACCGTGGGGGCGGTGAGCGCGGTCTCCGGTCCCTGGCAGACCTGGACGGGCGGCCACATGAGACGGTTCATCCGGTTGGATGTCGCGCTGTTTGCGGGAGTCGACGGCGGCGCTGTTGTGGATTCGTCCGGCGCGGTGATCGGAATTGCAACCAGCGCGCTGTCGCGCATTGCCGGCGTTGTGATTCCCAGAGAGACCGTGGATGCGGCGATTGACGCGGTATTGGCCGGCAAAGGCGGGGAACCGGCGTTCCTTGGCGTGGGTCTGCATGAGATTGACTACGAAAATGGACGCGCGCCGATTGTCCTGAGCGTGGATCCGAAGGGCGCGGCCGCAGCCGGGGGCATTCTCGTCGGGGATCTGATTGCATCCCTGGACGGGAAGACCGTCGCGGGGATCCGTGATCTGTGGGCCCTGCTGAACAATTCCGAATTGATCGGCCGTGCGGTGCAAGTTGGGTTAATTCGCGGCGGCGAGGCGGTGGCGGTAACCGTAACACTGGGCGCGAGGAGCGGGGAATGAAGTCAGCCAGCGAGACAGCGGTGGAACGGCTGCGGCGCGTCACCGTACAGGTGTTGGCGGGGCGGGGAGGCGGTTCGGGCGTGATCACGTCGGCAACCTCCGGCGAGGTGGTGACGAATTCGCATGTGGTGCAGAACGCTTCGACGGTGCAGGTCGGTCTGTGGGACGGGCGTGTGCTGGCGGCGGAGGTGGCGATGCGGCACGGCAGCCGCGACCTGGCGATCCTTCGCCTGAAACAGCCGGCTGCGCAACTTCCGGCGGCGGAGTTCGCCGCGAGCGGTGGACTGCGCGCGGGACAGTTTGTGATGGCGATTGGCAACCCGCTGGGCTTTGTCGGCGCGCTGAGCACGGGCGTGGTGGCAGGCGCGAGCGGCGAATGGGTGCAGGCGACGGCGCGTTTGGCGCCTGGCAATAGCGGAGGTCCGTTGGCCGATGCGGAAGGACGTGTGATCGGGATCAACACCATGGTGACCAACCGCGGTGTCGGGCTGGCGGTTCCGTCGGACGTTGTGCAGGCGTTTCTACGCCGTCCGCAACAGGCGCCGATCGGGCTTGCCGTACATCCTTCGGCGGAGGGTCTGGTGATCACGCAAGTCAAGCCTGGGAGCGCCGCGGCGCGGGCGTCGCTGCTGGTGGGCGACATTTTGCCTGATTTTCTGAGCGTCGAACGGCTGCGCAACTACATCGAACATGCACGGGACGGTTTGCGGTTGAACTTTCGCAGGGGAGGTTCTGGCGTTGTACGGCACGTCACCGTGCAACTGGCATGATTCGCGTTTACCTGAATATTTCCGACCCCGGCGGCTATGGCCGCGCGGCCGAACTGCTGCGGACGGAAGCGGAAATTGTGCCCTCGCGGCAGGATGCGGATATTGTCGTGGCGATGCCGGATGCGAACGGGGAATTGCCCCCGGCGTTGATGTCCGAAAACGCGCCGCCCACCGTGATTCTGACCAATCAGCCGCGTTCGGAATGGCTCAACGCGCTGCCCGAAACCGTCACGGCCGAGGAACTCGCCGCCGCGCTACGGGCAGTGCAGGCCGGGCTGATTGTTTCGCATCCGGACCTGGTACGCAGGAACGGAACCGTGGAGGTGCTCACGCCGCGGGAAATCGAAGTGCTAAGCCGGCTGGCTGAAGGATCGCCCAACAAGATCATCGCGCATGAGCTGGGAATTTCCGATCACACGGTGAAGTTCCACGTGGCCCAGATCCTGGCGAAACTGGGAGCCGGAAGCCGCACCGAAGCAGTGACGGCGGGCCTCCGGCTGGGAATCGTACACCTTTAGACTTTGGGCTTGGGCGGCGGAAGATCGCGCGCCTGGCATTCGGATTCAAAGCCTTTTACACCGTGCTTGCCGTCGCAAAACGGCTTGTTTTCAGAGAAACCGCAACGGCAGAGGCCAATGGCCGTACGCCCGGCGAGTCCAAATTCTTTTCCTTCGTGATCGACGATGATGAAATCGCCTTCGATACGGATGGGTCCATTCCGGAACACTGTGACTTTCGTCGGCATAGGGTTCAAGGGTAACAGCAGGGATCGGGGCTACAATCGGGGCAATGGCCATGCCGTTTGTTCGCGCCACCGCCGCCGCGCTGATCCTCGCCGTGCAATCGAGCGTTGCCCAATCGAGCGCTGCGCAAGCGGTTCCCAACAACAACCTGGTTCCCAAAGAACGGCTGGTGCTGGCCCATGCGCGCAACAACATGGCGAACGCGTTGCGCGGGATGCCGAACTACACCTGCCTCGAAACGATCGAACGGTCGAAGCGGCCGGGGAAAAAGCGGAAGTACGAACTGATCGACGTGCTGCGGATCGAGGTCGGCTATCTCAATGGGAAAGAGCTTTTCGCGTGGCCGGGGTCGAACAAGTTCGACGACCGGGAGATCAGCGACATGGTGCCGTCGGGCGGGGCGATCGGCAACGGAAATTTCGCGTCGCATTCGCAGGCGGTATTTCGCGGCAACGTCGCGAACATGAGGTTTGCCGCCGAGGATGGCGCGCTGTACCGGTACGACTACGAGGTGCCGCAAAACCTCAGCGGTTACACGCTGCGGAGTGGCAAGGGCGCCGAGGCGATTGTGGGTTACCACGGCTCGTTCTGGGTGGACCCGGCGACCAAGCGCGTGACGCGGATCACGGTGATTGCCGATGAAATTCCGGCTCTTTTGGACATCGCGGAAACGATGTCGTCGATCGACTATTCCGAAGTTGCGATCGCCGGCCAGGCGTACTGGCTCCCCGTCGGTTCGTCGATGAGCATCGCGGACCACAAGGGCGTGGAGTTTCGCAATGAAGTGACGTTTTCCGGCTGCCGGCAGTTTGGCGGCGAATCCGTGCTGCGGTTCGACGATCCGGATACGGTGGCGCAGGCCGCCTCGGCGGTTCCCACAGTCGCGACCGAGGTGGTGCTGCCCAAGGAAAAGCTGTTCGCGATCGACCTGACGCAGCGCCTGCGCTGGGGTTCGAACAAGACCGGCGATCTGATCGAGGCCAAGCTGGTGAGCGACTTCAAGTACAAAGATGCGGTGCTGTTGCCCAAGGGCGCAAAGGTAACCGGACGCATCACGCGCCTGCAGCAAGGATCGGCGTTTCAGGCGATGGACCGGGAGTTCGACAGCATCGAAGGCGGCGGGCGGAGGGCGGCCTTCCGCGCGGTGGGCACGATGCAGGGCAGCCCGGGCGCCGTCGCGCCTCGAGGGGCGCCGGGGATCCGCATCGGACGCAACACGACGCTCGTGCCAGGACCCAAGCCGGGCACTTTTACGGTGGTGGCGTACAGCCAGACGGTGGAACTGTCAAAAGGCTTTCGCATCGGCTGGGCGACGGTGGAATAGCCGATCTGTCAAAATTAAAACTGAGGTTCGTTTCTCCTTGATCCATTTGCATTCCGACCACGGCCCGCAATTTCGCGAGGCATTTCGCTTTGCCCAGTCGCAAGTCAAGAAACTGGTTGAAAAATATCCGGACTTTTATCCGATGTACACGCAGGACGGCAAGTGGCAACACGACGGCCCGGCGTGGACCGACTGGTGCGACGGGTTCCTGCCCGGCATGATGTGGATCTTCCATAAACGCGAACAGGACCTGGGCGAAGAAGACACGTTTTGGTTCGACATGGCGGCGCGGTATTCGCGGAACCTCGAAGCCCGCAAGGCCGACCGTGAATCCGGCGACCTTGGTTTTATCTTCATGCCGACGTACGAACGCTGGTACCGGCTCACACACGATTCGCATCTGCGTGACGTTCTGGTGCAGGCGGGCAAGACGCTGGCGACGCAGTTTATCGAAAACGGCGCGTTCCTGCGTTCCTTCGTGGCGGAGAATTCGTTGTTCATCGACAGCATGATGAACGTCGGGATTATCTTTTACGCCGCGCGCGAAACCGGGGACAAGCGTCTGCACAGCATCGCGATGCGGCATGCGCTGACGACGCGGCGCGTGCTGGTGCGCGGCGATGGTTCGACGGCGCACGAAGGCATTTTCGACCTGGATACGGGCGCGTTCCTGCACCAGAGCACGCAGCAAGGCTACCGCGGCGACAGTTGCTGGTCGCGAGGCCTGGCCTGGGGGCTGTACGGGTTCGCCACCTGTTACGAATACAGTTCGGACCCGCGGTTCATGGACTCGGCGCAGCAGATCGCCGATTACTACATCACCTACGCCGGCGCGGACGGAATTCCGCCATGGGACTTTACGGCGCCTCCGGAAAAGCGGGTGCTGGGCGATACGTCGGCAGCAGCGATTGCCGCAGCGGGCCTGTTCCGGCTATCCCGCGTACACCGGGACCCGGTAAAGGCGCACTTTTACTGGGAGACCGGCATCGCCATCATCAAATCGCTGTGCGACAAGCATCTGGCGATTGGGGATAAGTCCTGGGAAGGGATTCTGAAGGGCGGGGTGTACCACCTGCACAAAGGCCTGGGCGTGGACGAATCGGTGATGTGGGGCGAGTACTTTTTCGTCGAAGCTCTATCCCGTTGTTTGCGCGGAATTTAGCCTGGCGTCGCGGCGCGGGCGGCCGATTCCCGAGGCGGCTTCGCTAAAATAGGGGCTTGCACTTTGAATTGCAGGCCCAGTGCCCGGTAACCGGGGCGCGCGCCGGACTCCTTCACACCGCTCACGGGATTGTGGAGACGCCGGTGTTCATGCCGGTGGGTACGCAGGCCACCATAAAGGGCGTTCTTCCCAAGACCGTCGAACTCGAACTGGATGCCAAGATCATCCTGTCGAATACCTACCACCTGTACCTTCGCCCGGGGCATGAACTGATTCGCCGTCACGGCGGGTTGCACAAGTTCATGGCCTGGCCACGGGCGATTCTTACCGATTCCGGCGGATTTCAAGTGTTCAGCCTGAATTCGTTGACCAAGATCAGCGACGAAGGCGTTGTGTTCAAATCCCACCTGAACGGCGATCCGCATCTTTTTACCCCCAAATCGACGATCGACATCCAGCTAGCGCTGGGTTCCGACATTTGCATGGTTCTCGACGAATGCCTGCCGTACCCGAGCGAGCACGCGCCGACGGTGAAGTCGATGAAGCGGACTGTTCGCTGGGCCAAGGAAGCGTTTACGCATTTCCTGGAGGCGCATCCCGAACAGACGCAGGCCTGCTTTCCGATCGTGCAGGGTTCGATGTATCCGGATCTGCGGGTGGCGTGCGCGCAGGAATTGATGGAAATTCCGGCGCAGGGCTTTGCCATCGGCGGCCTGAGCGTCGGCGAACCTCGAGACGTGTCGCTTGAAATGGCGAAGACGGCGGCCGCGGTTTTGCCGCACGATAAGCCTCGCTACGTGATGGGAGTAGGGCTGCCGGAGGAACTGGGCGAATATGTCGCCCAGGGAGTGGATATGATGGACTGCGTGCTGCCATCCAGATCGGCGAGGCATGGGCTGCTGTTTACCAACCGGGGGAAGGTGAAGATCAAGCGCGCGGAGTTCCGCGATGACCCGAGGCCGGTGGACGAGACCTGTCCGTGCTATACCTGCCGGACGTTTTCGCGGGCCTATTTACGGCATCTTTTCCTGGCTGAGGAAATCGTGTTTGCAACACTTGCGACCATCCACAACCTCCAGCACTACCTTGACATCATGCGATCCATCAGGCACGCTATCTTACTTGGGGTGTTTCCTCTACGTCTGCAGGAATTGCGCAGTAATTTGAGTGGAGAGTTGCCCACACATACGTAAACCGAATGACGTTATTCGCCTTATTGCAAAGTGCTCCCGCCCCGTCCAGCCTCCTGGGCATCATCCCGTACGTGGCGATCGCGGCCATCTTCTATTTCCTGTTCTTTCTGCCCATGCAAAAGCAGAAGAAACAGCAGCAGCAGATGCTCGCGTCGCTCGAACCCGGCAAGGTTGTCGTGACGCAGGGCGGCATTGTGGGTACTATCGTCAGTACCAAAGAAGACGTAATCGTAATCCAGGTCAAGCCGGACAACATCAAGCTCCAGCTGGCCCGTCACGCCGTAACGGGCGTGGTTCCCGAAGAAGAGGTTAAGAAGTTCTGAGGGCGCGGCTCCATCCACGCCTCCAAAACGCATCATCGGCAGTATGAAGAATCTAAGAACGAAGTTTCTGATCATCCTGGGCACAGTGCTCGTCTGTCTGTACGGCATCATCGGTATCCCGTGGCCCCTATCTAAGATCCAGGAGAACTGGAACAACAACGTCAAGCTCGGGCTCGACCTTCGCGGCGGCTCGCAGTTGGTGATGCAGGTGCAGGTGCAGGACGCCTTCAAGGCGGAAGCAGCCGCCTCGGCCGACCGCCTGCGCGACGAATTGGCCAAGCGCAATATTGAATACGCTGGCGTGGACATCAGCGACCCGAAGTCGATCGAGGACGCGGAGAAGGTGGAAATCCTGTTCCGCGGCGTGCCTCCGACCAAGGCGGGCGACTTCCGTAAGGCGGCCAACGACGTCCTGGGCGATGCCTGGGATGTGTCCAACACCGGCTCGGACTTCCGCTTTACGATGAAGCGGACCAACGCGATCACGCTTCGCAAAGACACGCTGGCGCAGGTCACCAACACCATCCATCGCAAGATCGACGGACTGGGCCTGGCCGAATCGACGGTCCAGCTTCGCGGCAGCGAACAGGACGCGGAAGTGATGGTGCAGTTGCCCGGCGTCGACGACCCGGCGCGCATCAAGGAACTGCTCGGTTCGCGCACGATGCTCGAATGGGCGGAGTTGCAGGAACAGACGCCGTTCCAGTCCCGCGAGGAAGCGCTGGCGCGCAGCGGCGGCATGCTGCCCATGAACACGCGCCTGGTGAAGGGCTCATCGCGCGGCGGCGGTGGCGACGTGTACTGGCTGGTGAAGAAGATTCCGGTTGTGACGGGCCGCGACCTGCGCGACGCGCAGCCGCAGCAGAGCGATCGCGCCGGCTGGGATACGTCTTTCGTGTTGACGCAGGAAGCGGCTCGCCGCTTTGGCGCGTTCACGGGAGCCAACATCGGCAAGCGCGCGGCGATCATTCTCGACGACGTGGTGATCAGCGCTCCGGAAATTCAGAGCCAGATCAACGACACCGGCCGCATCATGGGCGCGGCGTCGCAGCAGGAAGCGGCCGACCTGGCCTTGAACCTGCGCGCGGGCGCGCTGCCGGCCTCGGTGGTCTTCCTCGAAGAGCGTTCGGTTGGACCGTCGCTCGGCGCGGATTCGATTCAGCACGGCCTCATGGCTGGCCTGGTAGGCATTGGCGCGGTGGTTCTTGTGATGTTGATCTACTACAAGAAGGCCGGCATCAACGCGGTGATCGCGCTGGTGTTGAACGCCATCATCCTGCTCGCCCTGCTGGCCTACTTCGGCGCGGTTCTGACGCTGCCTGGTATTGCCGGATTCATTCTCACCATCGGCATGGCGGTGGACTCCAACGTCCTCATCTTCGAGCGTATCCGCGAGGAGTTGAAGTCGGGCAAGAGTCCTGTGGCGGCGATCCAGGCGGGCTTCGGCAAGGCCT
>JAFDVT010000829.1 GCA_018268875.1 Acidobacteriota bacterium | reverse complement strand
GATAACAACAGGTGTGACGAACTCGCGCAGAAGGCCGCCAGCGAGCAGGTTTCGAGCACGTCGCCGGATTGGCAACGCGAAGGCGAGTAGACCTCGAGCACTAGGGACAAAATCCAGTCTTCCAGCATGCCTTCCTTGCAAAGTTGGATGCGTAGGTGGATTGATCTTGCCGGGTATGCCGGTCCCAATCTGCCGGATGCCGACGTTCGGATCGCACGCTTGGTCGAGCTTTGGAACAGCCCGATTCCAGGCTTTTGGATGCGCGAGGACGATTGCAACATCTTCCCTTGTGTGGAATCGTAATCGCGCCGCCCGCCTACTATCAGCAGCCGGGGCAGAAAGCCAAATCCGTTGCTCCCGCGCACGCTTTGCATCAGCGAATGCGACTGGCGAGCGGCTTGCTACTTCATTTGGCCACATGGAAACCGGATGTGTGCGCCATTGATGCCTATTCTTCACAGTGAAACTGCTGTCACACGTGTATTTCCCAATGGCCGTTTCATTCGCCGGAAACAGGGGAAATTCCTAGAGGACGTGAAATTGCACTCTGGCGTTGTATGCGAAAAGAGCCGTTCGCAATTTCACTGTTGTTTCACGCTCTGGCCATCGGGACGCTCGCGATCCTCGCGTCGATCCCGGGGCAATTTCTCCCGCCGCAACTCATCGAGACCCGCCCGCTGATCCAACGCGCCGCTAAGCTTGTCGCGCCTCCTCTGCCGCTACGCCGCATGCCTGTCAGCGACGACCCCGGTAAGCGAGGCGGCGGCAACCGTTCGCCCTTGCCTGTCGCAAAAGGCGTCGTGCCCAAGGGCGCTTCCCGAACATTTATTCCTCCCACTACTACGACGCCTGCCCGCGCGACCATGCCTCAGATCGGATTTGAAGACGCTCCGGCGATCGCCGCCGGACCTGTCGGCACGCCGAACGGCACCGGCCCGCTAGGATCGCTCGGCCCCGGCATTCACGGGCTGGGAGGTCCTGGCGACGCTGGTCAGGGACCCGGAGAAGGCAAGGACGGCGTTGGTCATGGAGGGTTCCCGAAGCCGAACAAGTGGCCGCAATTGTTGTCCAAAACCGAGCCCGAGTATTCAGACACCGCCCGCAAGGCTCGGCATCAGGGAACCGTGCTGTTGGCGGTGATCGTGGATTCGCAAGGCAACCCGCGGGACATACGCGTCATCCGTGGACTCGGTCTCGGGCTCGACGAACGGGCCATGGAGGCTGTGTCCACCTGGCGGTTCCGTCCGGCGCTGCTGAACGGGCGGCCGGTGTCCGCGCCGATCACGGTGGAAGTGAATTTCCGGCTACTTTGAGGTATGCGAACGCTGATCGCAACACTGCTGTTTGCCCTCACCGCCGCGGCTAACAGCATCGGTTCCGTGCCACAAGGGACGGGCATCCGTGGCTTGGGCGGTCCCAGCAGTAGCGACTATGGACCGGACGGCAGAGGCTACGGCGGTTTTCCGAAACCGGACGAATGGCCCACTGTCCTGTTCCGGACTGAGCCGAAGTACCCCGATGAAGCGCGGAAGGATCGAGTGCAAGGAACCGTCACGGTTCGCCTTGTGATCGATGCGCAGGGCAAGCCTCAAAATATTCGCGTCGAAAAGGGCCTTGGACACGGCCTTGATGAGAACGCCGTCGCGGCTGTTTCAGCCTGGCTCTTTTCGCCGGGCCGTGCCAACCGCATCACCATTGCCGTGCCCATTTCGGTTGAGGTTCGATTCCGCTTGCCGGACTAATGCGCGACGATCCGAACGGTTGCCGCCACGAGGCCTTCGGTGAGCCCCGGCGCGACCACGTACATCGAGTTGCCGCGCACTTCGGTGAGTTGGTTGACCACCGGGCGAGGTCCGCTGGCGGCGTCGACGAGCTTGCTTTCGGCGGCCGGTTGCAGGATCAGGCCGAGTTCCAAAACGCCGCGTTCGAGCCGGATGGGCGCGCTTCGAACTCCGGTGTTCGCTGTCGAACTGCCGGGCAGAGGACTCCAGCCCTGTGCACTACGCCGCAGGATCGCGATCGGGCCGGGGGCGTTCGCGTCGATCTGCAATTCGATTTCGTCGCCATCCTCGAACCGGGTGTCGAGGCGCGTTTCGACGAACGCTCCCTGGGAATTCCGGCGGAAGATACGGTAGCGGATGCCGGCGTTGGGCACGGGTCCTTTTGCGAGCGTCAGGTTTGCGGCTTTGTCGGCGGAATCGGCTTCTTCCTTGCGCGCGCGGTCGGAGGTCGCCATTTGCGCGCGGGGGCGCGTCGCGGCGGACAGCGCGCCTCGGCGTTCCGCGGACGGGACACCGAAGGCCCGAGGCTGCAGGAACAGAATGCTCGCGGAAGGAGCAGCAGCGGTGGCGGTTGCTCCACCAGTGGGGGCAGTGGTGGCCGCGGCAAGAGGAGCCGGTGACGGTGGCGGTGGTGGGGGAGATGCCACCGGGGCGCTGGCAACGACCGGCGCGCGGGCCGTTTCCTGCACAGGAGGAGGCGCTTCCTTTTCCGGCGCCGTCTCAAGTTTCGGTTCCGGTTCCACCGCGCCGCGGCTTTCGGCCGGAGGCTGTTGCTGTTTCTTCTGTGGCACGGCGGGGGCGGGCGCCGGAACCGTGTTTTTCGCCATCTCCACCGGTTTTTCGGCGGGCGCCTCGACAGCGGGAACCTTGGCCATCTGATCGGAACCGGCGGTTGACGATTGCCGTTGCACGCTGGTCAGAAGGAACACGGCCAGGCTGGCGGCCACCGCCGTAACGCCTGCGGCGGACCACCACCACGCCATGCTCTTTTTCGCCGGTTGTATTTCCGCTGCGGCGAGCGCCGTACGCAGATAGCCGCGCGATTGCGGATCGTCCAGAATTTCTTTCAACGCCTGTTCGTTGGCCAGCGCGTCGAACAATTCCTGATCGTCCATGGCGGCTTCGAACAGCGCCTGCTGTTCTTCGGGCGTGAGGGTGCCGGAGGCGTAGCCGCCCAACAGATGTTGGATGTTGTCGTCCTCTCGTTTCTTCATCGCTCCCAACTCCCGCCCATTCGATCCAGCAGTTCTTTTCGGCACCTGTGGTCCCAGGTGTAGATCGTGTTGATCGACTCTGCTCCCAGCAGTTTCTGAATCTCAGGGAAGCTCTTGCCGGCCAACTTCCACCCGATGATCTTTCGGCAACGTTCGCCCAGCGCCTTCATCGCGCTCGCCAGCATTTCCAAACGCTCCTTGCGCTCGGCCTGTTCAGCCGGCGAAGGACCGAGGTCCGCGAGCGGCAGGTCGTCCACCGAGGCTTGCGTGTATTCGCCGTGCCGGTAGGATTTGCGCTGCTGCGCGGCCATCTTGAACCGCATGATTTGCAAGGACAAAGGCAGGAGATCCTCGATGCGGTCGAGGTGTCCGTACTTCTGATGGATCACCACAAGCACCTCCTGCGCCAAATCCTCGGCGGCTTCCTTCGATATACGGGATGCCGCGAAGGCGGCGATCCTTTCACGAAGTCGTGTGAGTACGGCTTCGGCTACCATGTAGGCTGAAATGCGTTCTTCCTTATTTTGCACCACATTGTGGGCGGCGGGAGCGATTTTCGCCATGGCTGCGGATGCTGACTTTAACGGGCGCTGGGATATCAAGGTTCGCAACGAGCCTCGATCGCGCGTCTGGTGGCTGGGAGTGGAAGGTGCGGGCACCTCCAAAATCAAGGGTTCGTTTGTCGGCGCCCCGGGCGGCGATTGCGACGTGATCCCCAAGATCGCCGTGCGGAATGGCGAACTGGAATGGCGATTTCAGAAGCCGTACCGGCGCGGCGGGCAGACGGCCGAAGGCGTGTACAAGGCCAAGATTATCGACGGCAAGCTGGTGGGCTCGCTCGAAGTAGACGGCGTGCCCGATGCCGCGCGCACCTTTGAAGGCGTGCGGGCGCCGGTGATTCCCGACAAGGACAACGCGTCGTGGAAGAAGGGCAAGCCGGTGGAACTGTTCAACGGCAAGGATCTGAACAACTGGAAGCCCATGATCAAGAATGTGCCGCTGGGCTGGACGGTCGAAGACGGCATCACGTCCAACAAGGCGGGCGCCAACAACCTGGTGAGCGACGAGAAGTTCTGGAACTTCGAACTGCATGCCGAAATCCGGCTGGGCAAGGACAGCAACGCGGGTCTGGGGTTGCGAGGCCGCTACGAAGTGCAGGTACTGGAAGACTTCGGCAAGCCGGCGGATACGCATGGCAACGGCGCGCTGTACAGCCGCATCCTGCCGGTGTCGAACGCGTCGAAGGCTCCTGGCGAATGGCAGACGTACGACATCCGCCTGGTAGGTCGCACGGTGACCGTGGTGTTGAACGGCGTGAAGGTGATTGACCGCAAGGAAATCGTCGGGCTGACGGCGATGGCGCATGACGCGGACGAGGCGCTGCCGGGTCCGATCAGCGTGCAGGGAGACCACGGTGCGGTGGAGTTCCGGAAGCTGACGGTGACGCCGCTGGTGGCGTC